>JAGCNQ010000073.1 GCA_017645845.1 Bacteroidaceae bacterium | reverse complement strand
GGTCGTGGGGTTGTAGTAGGCGTTGACCGTCTGCGGCGTCATATACCATTCGTCTCGGTCAACAGGCTTGTTCAGTTTAGTGCGAATCATGTCCTTAATTCGCCATTCGCCTACGGCAAGCATGTTGTTGAGATAGTTGTCACCAATCTCCAGGTCGTTGTAGTCTTTCCATTTGTTGGGATAACCCACCTTGACATAAAAAGCATCGAGTTTCTCTCTTGCCACCTTCTTCGTTTCGTTTGTCATCCACTCCTGAACATCGATGCGCTCGCCAAGAGCAATCTGCAGGTTAGCGATGAGCTTCTCCATACGCTGCTTTGCTTCTGGTGGGAAATACTTTGCCACGTAGAGCTGTCCGAGTGCCTCGCCAAGGCCACCTTCGACAGCAGCAACGGCACGCTTCCAGCGCGGACGGTCTTCCTCTTTGCCGCTCATTACTTTGCCGTAAAAGCCGAAGTTTAGAGCGCGACTCTCATCATCAATATAAGATGATACCATATCCAGAGCATGCCACAAATAGAGGTTCTGAAGGGCTTCAGGCGTCTCTTCCTTCAGCACTTTCTCCACTTCGTGAATGGCTATCGGCTGACCAAGACACACTTCCTTCACGCCTTCCATTCCGAGATTTCCGAAGTAACCGTCCCAATCGATACCGGGGAACTGCTCTTTCAGTTCTGCGTATGTGAGCTTGTTGTAGTTGGCCTCGGGGTCACGCAACTCAGTTCTGCTCTTGCTGGCAAAAGCGAGGCGTGTCTCGATGCGTAACACATCCTTGCTGATGCGCTGAGCATCTTTCTCGCCGAAGCCCTGATGCTGGCAGAGGTCGACAATGTATTGCTGATATGCCTTACGAATTTCTTGAGTTCTTGGGTCATTATCCACATAGTAATCCTTCTGTCCCAGCGTGAGTCCACCCTGGTAGATGAAAACGAGATTGTTCTTTGAGTCCTTCTCGTCTGCTTCGATATACATGCTGAATAGTCCCGGCACACCTTGTCGCTGCATACGAGGCCATACCTCATCGAGCCAGTTCTTTGTGATTGCGGGAGAACATTGATAACCGTCGCACAGCAGGAATCCTTCTAGAGCACCCCAATAGTGTTCGTTCAGGTTCGCACTGTCCATTGCAGAGTTGTAGAGGTCAGCAATCTTCTGAGCGATACTGCCGGGTTCGTTTTGCTGGGCAGCCACACTGTCAATGAGTGAGCGCAGACGTTGGTTATTGTCCTCCTGAAGCTGGTCGAAAGAGCCAAAACGGCTGTATTCTGCTGTTAGGGGATGGGCTTTCTGCCAACCGCCAGTAGCGTACATGTAGAAGTCTGTGCCAGGTAGATAAGTAGAATCAAGGTTTGCAAGGTCAATACCTGAATCGAGTTGTTTTCCGCTTTGTGTGCAAGCCGTTGTCATTGCAGCAAGGGCAACGGCAGTAATGAGATTTTTCTTCATTTTTCTTTTGTTATGACGTTATTTGTTATTACGGTATTTCTTTATGACATTATGACGAAAATGGTTAGAACTTTATATCAGCGCCTCCCATTCCTCTTCGGCTTTTTTGAGTTGGGTCTTCAGGCGTCCATACTTTTCGTAGAGCGAGACATCTTGACTGCCTTCTGGAGTGGACATCTGAACTTCAAGGATGCGGATGGCGGATTCAAGTTGCGTTACTTTCTCCTCTGCCTCCTGAAGCGCTTTTTCGCGCTTTTTCTGTTCGCGAGCCTGAGCCTTCTGCTCAGCGTAGGAGAGGGCACCGGCACAGCTTCCTTCTGTCTCTCCAGAGGGGTAGACTTCCCGTCCTGGTTTCTCCCCCTTTATGGGGGAGTTAGAAAGGGTTTGTTTGTTCAGTTGATTTAGACTTTCTATATTCTTGTCTCTCAGGAAATCATAGATGCCACCTAGGTGTTCTCGTACTTTGCCACCGCCAAACTCATAGACTTTCGTGACAAGTCCATCAAGGAACTCGCGGTCGTGGCTCACAACGATGACCGTCCCGTCGAAATCGCGTATGGCAGCCTTGAGCACATCTTTCGAACGCATGTCCAGATGGTTTGTCGGCTCGTCCAAGATAAGGCAATTGACTGGTTCCAACAGGAGTTTTATCATTGCCAATCGGGTACGCTCACCGCCAGAAAGGAACTTTACTTTCTTGTCGCCAGCCTCACCACCAAACATGAATGCACCGAGGATGTCGCGTATCTTGAGTCGAATGTCGCCTCTTGCCACACGGTCGATGGTGTCGAAGACAGTGTATTCACCTTCGAGTAGCTGTGCTTGGTTTTGGGCGAAGTAACCGATTTGTACATTGTGTCCGACCTTGAGCGTGCCGTCGAAAGGTATTTCGCCCATAATGCATTTCACGAGTGTTGTTTTGCCCTCACCGTTTCTTCCAACGAAAGCGACCTTTTCACCTCGCCTTATGGTCAGGTTAACCCCACTGAAGACACAATGCTCGCCATAAGTCTTGCCAACCTCATCACAGATGACGGGGAAATCACCGCTTCGCATAGAGCAGGTGAACTTGAGGTGCAGGGCACTATTATCAACCTCATCAACTTCAATGGGCACAATCTTCTCCAGTTGTCTTATCTTCTGCTGAACCTGAATGGCCTTTGTAGCCTGATAACGGAAGCGCTCAATGAAAGTCCGGGCATCGGCTATCTCCTTCTGCTGGTTCTCCAGAGCGCGCAATTGCTGCTCACGTCGTTCGGCATGAAGGGTGACGTATTCGTCGTACTTGACCTTGTAATCGTATATTTTGCCGCAACTGATTTCTATCGTTCGGTTTGTCACATTATTAATAAATGCTCGGTCGTGGCTGACGAGTACAACGGCATTGGCACTGGTGGCTAGGAAATTCTCAAGCCACTGAATGCTTTCGATGTCGAGATGGTTAGTTGGCTCGTCGAGGAGCAGGATATCTGGGTGTTGGAGAAGCAGTTTTGCCAGTTCGATACGCATGCGCCATCCGCCACTGAACTCGCCTGTCGGACGGTCCAAATCCTCTCTGCGGAAACCAAGTCCTTGTAAAGTACGTTCCAGTTCGGCCTGATAATTCATGCCTCCCATCATCTGGAAATGCTCGTTCAGATGCGTAAAACGTTCAACGAGCTCCATATATGATTCACTCTCGTAATCAGTACGTTCTGAAAGTTGATTGTTGAGTTTGTCTAACTCATTCTTCATCTCTGTGATGTGCTCGAAAGCACGTTCTGCTTCCTTGCGAACTGTGCGCTCGTCTGTGAGTGTCATGACCTGGGGCAAGTAGGCAATCGTGGCATCGCGCGGAACGCTGACAGAACCACTTGTAGGTTGTTGGAGTCCGGCGATAATTTTCAGCATCGTGCTTTTTCCTGCACCATTCTTACCAACAAGTGCAATACGGTCGTGGTCGTTAATCACATAGCTGACATCCGTGAAAAGTGGACGTGCACTGAATTCTACGCTTATATTATCTAATGAAACCATAGTAGATTATCTCACAAGCAGTCGTTTGACGGTAACTTTTCCGTCGGCACCAATTGTACGGATTATATTGATACCTCGCTGCGGACGACCGACTTTCATACCATCGATGGTGTAAATGACTGTTTGACCATTGACCATTGACCCTTGACCATTATCCGCGAGGGGAGCCATGATGGCATCAAGGTAGGCTTCTTCATCGAAGTTCTCATC
>JAGCNQ010000072.1 GCA_017645845.1 Bacteroidaceae bacterium | reverse complement strand
TTTTTTGCCACATCGTGAACGGAGTTGACAAGGGTTTCTGATGGGTTACGACAGACGACAGATTCCCAACCGCTTTTAATGAAAGCAACATCGTGGCGAAAGGCGACAATGATAGTCCACTGCTGACATGAGTTTACTTGCGGAGAGGTACAACGAAATGATTGTTGAACCCATAAATATCGCAAGTATGCCAAAGACAAGAAAGTGTGCCCTATGTGGCAGAGAGTTTGTTCCAAACAGCGGAACGCAGAAGTATTGCTCGGAAGAATGTGCAGAACAGGCAAAGGAAGTCAAGAAGAAAAGACAACGTGACTTCCTCCGTGCCTTTGAGCCAGTGATGGAACTCCAACAGCAGGAGTACCTGACCTTTTCCAAAGCAGCCATCCTTTTAGGCTGTACCCGTCAGTATGTCTATAAACTCGTAGAGCAAGGAAGGTTGCCAGCCTCTCGGTTGAGCAGCCGAATGGCTCTTGTCCGCAGAAGTGACATTGAAAGGATGTTCGATGCCAATCCTTACAATCGCGTCATCCCATGCTCAAAACCGAAGAAGGCAACTCCCAAGAAACAAAGAACGTCATTGAGGAAGAACACCAACGATGTTCAGTCCACAGATGAAGTCCTTGAATACTACTCTGGCGAGGAAGTGATGCAGACCTACAAGGTCAAGCAGTCTTGGCTCTACGCCTCAGCCAAGCGTCACCAGATTCCCATGTGCCGTATTGCAGGACGTAACTACTACAGCAAGAAACACATTGATGCTGTGTTTTGTACTTCCGTTGACCTTGATGCTATTGTCGATTGGCTTACACCCCAGGAGGTAGCAGACCGTTATGGCATCAACCTTACAGCTGTCCGTTCATATGCCCATCGCCACAAGATACCATCCAAGCGTGAGTACGGGCAGACTTTTTACTCGCAAAGCCACTTTGACGAACTTCGCCGTACAGATCTTCTGGCAGATGAGAACTACTACACCGTTGAACAAGTGCAAGAACTCTATGGGCTGACGAAGGCTAACATCTGCCATATAGTCAAGGTCAAGCACATAGAAAAGACCAAAGTGGGCAGAATCAACCTGCTTCTTCGTTCCGATGTGGAGCGAGTGATGGCAGAAAGAAAGACTGCTGGATTCTGATTTCTACCATTCTGAATGATTATTGACGGATTATCGTGAATAATCGGAATCAGCACCGCATCATTCAGTTCCTTTGCACCCGTGAGGAAACGCCTCACCTTGAATTATCAAAAATAACAATAATACGCGTATGAGTAACATCTGTAAGACCGTGACCCTCCGCACACGGAAAATCAAAGGCGGAGAACAGTTGTCCTTCTATCTGGACTACTACCCAGGCTATCGTGACGAATCGACCATGAAGGTCATGCGTCATGAATCCCTCGGCATTTACATTTATGCCAAGCCGAAGAATCAGCGTGAACGAGACTACAACGACCGTATGCGTGAGAAGGCTGAAGCCCTCCGCTGCCGTCGCTATGAGTCCATAGTCAATGAGAGGTATGACTTCTTTGACCGAGACAAGATGAAAGGCGACTTCCTTGCCTACTTCAAGTTGAAGTCTGACAAGAAGAACTGCAAATGGCAGCATGTCTATAAGCACTTCGAGAGGTTCACCAACGGCAAGTGTCGCTTTGATGAGATTAATGTTGACCTCTGCAACAAGTTCCGTGAGTACCTGCTAACCGCACCGCAGACCATCCACACGGAGCACAAACTACACATCAATTCCATAGCAGGCTATTGGTCAACCTTCCGTGCCGTACTCCATACTGCCTACAGGGAACATAAGATCATGGAGAATCCTAATGGATTCTTGGAACGGATTGACACCATCCCAACTGAGAAGGAACACCTATCCAAAGAAGAGCTTGTCAGACTGGCGAACACTCCGTGCGAATATCCCGTGCTGAAGACGGCCTTCCTCTTTGCTTGTTTGACAGGATTGAGAAAGAGCGACATTCGTCAACTTACATGGGAGAACATACAGCCTTACGGTGACGGAGGTATGTATGTCACCCTTCGTATGCAGAAGACCAAGGAACTTGTGAACAACCCCATCAGTGACGAGGCACTTGAACTGATTGGTGGCAGCGGAACAGGTAAGGTGTTCGAAGGATTCACAGACAAGATGACACAGATACCCTTGAAGAACTGGCTGAAAGCCGCTGGCATCACCAAGAAAATCTCTTTCCATTGCAGCCGTCATACCTTCGGCTCATTACAGGTCGATGCAGGTACAAGTGTCTATACCGTCCAGCACATGTTGGGACACAAGAATGTTTCAACCACACAGATTTATGCGAACATGGCTGACGAGAGCAAGCGCGAGTCCGTCAACCGCATCACGCTTAAACCTGTAAAGACGGTGCAGTTGAAAGTGGTGGGACAATAGTATACATAGCTTACCTGTTTTTATATAGGTGTTGTATCGGGAGAGGCATTGCTTCTCCCTTTTTCGTTTCCGAATGGAATCACTCTCAATTCCGTTTATAGTATGAAAAACACCGCAAAATCATACTCGAAAGCCAACTAATATTAAAAAAAATTTGAATGTCGTTCCATTCATTAGCTATCAACAATAATCGGAGTAACTTTGCACTATGGAATAAGGCTAATGCCTATAATTTCCGGTTACTGATGATTGTTAAACCCTCATAATACGAAATATATGATTAGCGTAAAAGATCAAAGTCTGCGAGACCTTTGTCTCCTATGGGGATGCCCAGGTGTGGTATTCCTTACCATCTCTATGTTTGTAGCTCTGAAAGTCGGTGCCGACTTCCAGCAGGACGGCCTTGCCAAGTGGGCGGCATTTCTGCTGTGTAACCTCCTGCTGTGGCTTTTGTATGTCATGTTCCAGTCAATATTGGTCGATTTGCTGCCCAAGAAATGGAAGGGCGAAAGTCCCATTACAAGACCTCTGACGGAACAAGACTCTGTATTGCCTGATGATAAGGTTGCAAGTGAAAATATTGAGCCTGCAACTGAGTCTGAGGCGGTACCACTTATCCAATCTGAACCTATTCAATACACCCAACGCTGCAAAGAGTATGAGTTGGAGCAGGAAAAGAAACGACAAGAAACAATTGCCGCCATCAAGGACTATACACGACACACCATGTCCCCCTTTGTTTATGATGATGGTGAACTGGAGAAACTCTGCAATGAGATTCAAAAATGGGCTGGTGATTATACTTACACACCAGCACCTGTCCGTTTGAAGCAGAAACTGACCACCGTTGATCTGCGGCACTTCGTTTGGAACATCGGAGAACGACTGGGCAGCAAGAATGACTACAGCGGCTATGTCCGGGCCGATTTCATTAAGAGCATGTTCCCCAACATCTTCATGGACATGAACCTTGACAGCATCCGCAACTTCAAGTTCCAGCCTAACAAGGGTAACATTGTGATTGACGAACCAGATGATAATGACTTTCATTTCCATTACGAGTAACAGCAGACTATCCACCTTTCCCTACCATCATTATTCTACTACACTCCTTCCTCAAACTGACATAATGCCTAAGTTTGGGGAAGGTTTCTTTTTGCCCATTTCATCCCTTCTATATCCGATTACTTCTTGTTTTTCCAGCTCTTTTCTGATGATTGTTTGATTAATGATGAATGACTGGAAGTAATCGGAATCAGCGTTGCATCATTGAGTTCCTTTGCGCCCGGTCTCTAACCAAAGACCGATTTTATTATGACGCAAGAAGTATTAACATTCAACGACCTTCCGCAGGTCGTCGCCCAGCTTCGGGATGAGGTGATGGGCTTGAAAGCCTTGCTGACAAAGCAGCAGGAAGAGAACAGGAAACATCAGGTACGCGAGAACCGCCATAAGCCTATGACGGTGGAGGAAGCGGCCAAGTACACACGCATCCCATTGGGAACGCTGTACATGAAGCTCGGTGACGGGACGATTCCTGCCACTAAGCCAGGCAAACGCTACGTCCTCTATCAGGATGAGCTTGACAAGTGGTTGGAAGCAAACCGTAAGAATGCAGTTCCGCTTACGGCAGAGGAAGAGAATGAGGCCATCCTCTCTTCACACAAGCGTAAGCCAAACAAGTCTGACTGGCATTAGTAAACGACATGGAAAAGAAGAATATGACGTATATTGATTATATGAATCAATTCTGGCGTGCTTCATCCATGGAATACATGTCCGCGAGCGAGGTTGCACTATATGCATTCATAGTGAATGAGTGCAACCTGCATCGCTGGGATATGCCAGTGCCATGCTCTACAGTACGAATCTGCGAAGTTCTGCACATGTCAAAGCAGACCCTCTGCACCGCTCGTAAGAATCTTGCCAGACGCGGACTTATCACTTTTACCGATGGCAGATCGCGTCATGTACCGTCCAAATATTCACTCCTTGAATGGACGGATGACTTGACGGTAGAGTTGACGGATGGATTGACGGCAGACTTTACACTTTTAAAAGATAAAGAGAAAGACAATTTTATTAAAAGCGATTCGAAAAATTTTTCATTCAAAGAAAGGGAAATAACAAATGCAAACGACTCACAAAATCGACGTAGAGGGATTAAAGAAATCCCTGCTACAGCATCGTCCTATGAAGGCACGTTTTAATGTGCCAATGTCAATGGAACAAGTTTATGACCATCTGTTGGCAGCAATTATGGCTGAGGTGGCATATCGCCACCGCTGCTTCTGCACCAACGAATACTTGGAGAAGCAACTCAACGAGATGGCTCATTGGCTTACCTCACCATCTTCCAAGTTCGGCATCCTGCTATGCGGCGGATGCGGTAATGGCAAGAGCACCATGCTAAAAGCATTTCAGCAGTTGCTTAACTATCTGCACATCCCTAAGCCATACAACGATGGCACATATGGAATCCAGATTGTGGATGCCAAGTACATAGCGTACCTGTGCAAGAACAACTATGAGTCATACCGCAAACTCATTAGCGTTGACATGCTCGGCATTGATGACCTCGGCACAGAACCGTCAGAGGTGATGGACTACGGAAACGTCTATACGCCTGTCATTGACCTGTTGACAAAGCGTTATGAAGAGCAGCTCTTCACCATTATCACCACCAATCTCACACCGCAACAAATACGCGAGCATTATGGTGACCGAATTGCCGACAGGCTCAATGAGATGGTCAAGAAAATTGTGTTCAACAACGCGACCTATCGTACAGACAGTTTTGCAGCACCTGGTTAGCTCTTTTGCAAGTCTTCAGGCACAGGGCTTGCCCATGTGCCACATTTTTCCAGTATCGGGAAGCCCACTACCCGTTTCGATTATCATCGAACGCAGAGCAGACCACATAAATCTGCAAGCAGAGGTCACGTTATCTGGCACAAAAGTACCGCCCACTTGGTCAGACATGAATAGACAGTGATGACACCTGAGAGTTTTATCCAGTCTGTCTAATCGGCTTGCCGATGCCACTTTTTCAAAGTCAGGGGAAGCCTAATACCCCAACCCTCTATCGACGCTTGGGAGACTGACCAGATAAAATAGCAAGCAATGCAGGTTATAATGACTTTGAAAGTTCTCCGAAAGGCTGTCACCAATAATACAGGAAACTGGAAAAACTAACGCGCAGAAGAGGCTTGCCTCTGTCCACTAAATTGTAGGGAGGGGCAGCCTAATACCCCTTCATCGCTTTGCTCGATTGGAGTCTGCCACCCAACGGCAAGCCTTCGATGCCAGTTTCCTCTGCCTAATCTTACGGACAAAGTATCTTAATTCGTAACGTTGAATAGCTCTGTGCCCCATTATGAAGCAGAAGAGCTAACTGCATCAATCGTTACCTAATGGACATCAGATATTAAATGGCCAATAGGTCTTATTGCTCAGCAAACATAAATGGTCAAGGTTCGCATTATTGCGCAGCAACCATTTAATAAATCCTGATAGCCCCGTCTCGTCTTCACGACGCGGCGGGGCTTAGGTGCCTATAGGACTTTTGAACAAAAATTACTTTGTTTGTTTAACTGATCTTCTTTTTATTTGCTATTTACTCGCTCGGCTCTGTCGCTTGGCTTGGCCAAGAACTGTTTTACTGCTTTATAACTTAAACGTGGCTTTCATCATGATTGTTCTGCCGCAGAGGGTGTAGTCGTAGGTGTAGGTGTTGATGCCGTTGAAGAGGGTGTAGGCGTAGTGGCGCTGGTTGAGGAGATTGTCAAGTTCGAGGCGGAGGACGCACTGCTTCCACTTGTACTGTGCGGAGGCGTTGAAGAGGGACATGTGCTTGTATTGGTCGGCGGTGAGTTGGCGGCGCACGTGGTCATAGTCCAAGGAGAGGTCGAGGGCGGCGATGGGGAATATGTGGACGGCGCCGCTGTGGGAGAGGGAGGTGGTTGTGTTGCTCTCTTCGGAGTAACGCGAGCGCGACCACCCGTAATTGATGTCGTACCGCAGTTCGAGCCAGGGGACGGGGGTGATGGTGGCGTTGCCATGTAGGGCGTAGCTGTTCGTGCGGGTGTCGATGACGGTCTCGTCCACGGCCTGTTCGCCACTGCCGAAGCTGTAGCTACCGTCGGCACCGAGCTTGGCGAAGAGCGTGGGGATGTTCTTCGTGGCGGCTACGGAGAAGCTGGTGGAGCGGCTGCGGGAGTCGCGCAGCAGGGCGGTGCTGCTCACGTCGATGCCGCTGACCGACTGCGACGTGAGCGTGTTCTGCTTGCCCTCGCTGTGGGTAGCCGCGAGGCTCAGCGTGAAGTACTGCATGGGAAGCTGCCACTTCCACTCACCCGACGTGTGCCACGTGTTCGACTCGCCGATGATGCCCGACGAGGTGCGCACCGAGCGGTAGTCCACCTGCATCGGCTCCGTCAGCAGCGTCATCATGTCGCCAATCGAGGTCGTGTAGCCCGTCGAAAACGACAGTTTGCTGTTGGCCGAGAAGGTGTAGTTGATGCCCATCGAGGGATTGAGCACGGGCTTAGTGTAGTTCAGTTTATTGGCTTTGCCTTCCTCCGTCACGACTCGGCCATCTTCAAGCGAGCTTGGATGGCTCTCGCTGTTCCGTCGGTTATAGTACAGCCCCTTCAGCGCTGCCCCGATGCCTGCACTCAGGTAGAAGCGGCGGTTCCTGGAATGAATCTCGAAGCCGGGGTTGAGGGTCGGCGTGAAGGCCCAGCCGCGAATGTCATTCATCTCGCCAGTCGCCGTGCGATAGGTTTCCAAGTCATCGTACATTGCTGACACGCTGACGGGCAGGTTCAGCCGGAACGACTTGCCGATGGGGATTTGGAACGACGAGCCGACATTCATGCTGAGCGTCGAGGACTGCGCTGTCTGCCCGTAGTCCGTACCGTCTTGGCTGAACGAGAGCCTTAGCGTCGGTGTCCGCCTGAACGACACCGACGCATGGACGTGTCGCCGTGCGCCCTTCTCCGTCCTGCCCATCCAGAAAAGTTCGTTGCCCACCTCAAACGATGAAGTCTTCCGTCGCTGCTCCACTAAAGAGCCGTTAGCAACCACATCCCCCTCATTCTCCTCAAACTTCCCTTTGAGGACAAACGTCTCGCTGAGATACACGCGGTCGGCGTTCTTCAGGTAGTTCACCGACAGCTTCGGCAGGTGAATTTTTGTTATTGGCGATGTCTGTTCGCTCACGGTCACATAGTTCCCACCCTCGGCAAGGTA
>JAGCNQ010000071.1 GCA_017645845.1 Bacteroidaceae bacterium | reverse complement strand
GTGTCCTGACAACTGGCTGTGGTGAAAGCTATCAGCATAAGGAGTAAGAGAATGTTTCTATATCTCATATTCTTCTTTCTATTACTTTAATATCCGAAATACTTCTTGCAATAGTCTGCCAAGGTGCTTTCGTAGCGCTCCGTGCAATCTTTGTCGCTCATGAGAGGATGCCCCGAGTTCGGATAAACAATCAGGTCGTAAGGTTTGCCCAGACTGTCGTACAGGTCTTGCAGAGCATGATAGTGCCCTGGCTTGACGATACCGTCCTTCTCTCCATAGGCAAAGATAGCGGGCAGAGCTGTGGAGTCGTTGATGTAAGAGATTGGTGAGGCGATGAGCTTGATGCTGTCCATCTGCTCTGGTGTGAGCGAGGAGACGTCCATGTGCTCTCCTGTGCAAGCGAACACGAAGCCCTCCACTTCCTCCTGCTTGGGTTTGGCATTCTTGTCGTATGGGAACAGGATGCGGAAGTCTGAAGGTCCCACCTTGATGGCTGCGAACTTGATGGGAATGGGGTGCTGACGGGCATAGGCAAACATCATGGCGAGATGACCGCCTGCCGATGTGCCGGCGATGGACATCTGGCTGATGTGGATGCCTTTCTCCTCAGTATAACTTTGGATGTGACGGATGCAAGCCTCTATCTCGTCGAGCATGGTGAAGAGCGAGGTTCCCTCTTCATTCAGCAGACTGTAGTTCATCGAGGCTGTGGCATAGCCTTCCTGCACCCATTTGTAGCACTCCTTGTTGTGGTCCCATTTGTTGCCAGCTATCCACGAACCGCCGTGCACATAGAGCATGAGTGCCAGACTGTCCTTCGTGGCTGCATCATGGGGCAAGTACAGGTCGTAGGTGTTGTTCTTGAGGCTTCCGTAGGCAATATCCTTGTAGCGTTGACCATACTCGTCGTGCCACTTAGGCCTGAGTACATACAGCGTGATGGCTCCTGCGATGACAAGCAGCAGGACAGTTGCCAGCAAGCATCCGCATCCTTTCTTCACTTTTTTATTCATGGCTGTTCATTGCCTGTTCCACTTCTTCAATTGTGATGCCGAGCTTTTGCATTTGCTCCACGAACTCGGGCAGTGACTCTTGGAAGAAAGTTTCACGCAGGCTTTCGCGGACAGATTCCTTGGCGCCTTGGCTGGCAAAGTAGCCCATGCCGCGCTTGTTGAAGATGATGCCTTTCTGGCTGAGCCAATCGAAGGAGCGCACCACGGTATTGACATTCACCTCCACCTCTGCTGCGTATTCTCGCACGCTTGGTAGTCGTTCTCCTTCCGGATACTTGCCTCCAAGTATCTCGTCGCAGATGCGTTCCGCTATCTGCAGGAAGATTGGTTTATGGTCTTTGAATTGCATAGTTACGGATTTCTTTTAGTTGTCAATTGTGCTCTTGTGTAGAGACGATAGGTCAGAAGCCAGATGCCGATATAGACGAGGATGCCGACGACGCCCCATCCAATTATGATGGCATGGAAATCTGCGTCCTTGATCCATTCCATGAAGTCCATGACATTCTCTTTCGAGAAGAGCATGGTGCCGATGAAGAGCAGAATCAGGGGCAGAACGGTCCAGAGGATGAAGTAGAAGAGGAACGTCAGGGGGATGTTGTACCTGTACTTCCATGCGTTGAAGAGGCTGAAGCTCCTGGTGTAGCAAGCACCCCAAATGGAGATGGTTGTTACCATCTCATAGCCATAGTCCTCCATGAAGTCTTCGAATCCAGGGCTGTAATTGTGCCAATTGCTGAAGTCTCCCCAATAGTAGGTTGCCGTTAGGGACTGTATGTCGGCATTTGTTATCATCAGGCGGAAGAGGAAGTGCAGGAAGTCTGCCACCACTACGCCACAGAAGAAGACCAGAGGCACCCCTATCATGATGACGACGGCATGCCAGAGGAAACGCTCCAGGTTTGTAGCAGGCAAGGTCAGTTCGCTGATGCGGCCTTGCTTAGTCAGCAAATTGTGGAACATGTAGCCTGCCGAGATAACCGAATAGGCGAGACCAATCACACCAATAGTCATGGCGAAGCCCTCGACATTGTCCGTGGTGCTACCCATGAGCAGGAAACCCTTGGTGAGCATGTTATAGAGGTAGAAGAGCACGATGGGTGTGCTGATAAACGCCATCATGAGAATGGCAGAACGTGTATAGAACTTGCTGTTGACGCTGAGGTCCCAGCTAGCTACGTTGATAAAACGATGGAAATTAAAGTATTTCATAATGTGTCTGTATTAAGTAGTTAGAGCCAGCTTGAAGAAGATTATCTTCTTTTTAGTCTTTTACTGTCTTTATAAACAATTCTTCGAGGTCGATGGCTGCGTCTTTCTCTACGAGGGGTTCGTTGAGGAGCACCTTGTTGCGCTCGATGATGCAGACATGGTCCAGCAGGTGTTCTACGTCGTGAACCTGATGTGTGGAAATGATGATGGTCTTGTCATCCGTCATGCCCTCAATAACAGCCTTTCGGAACTGACTCTTCGAGAGTATGTCCAGTCCGTTCGTTGGCTCATCCATGAGGAGATAGCGTGTGTTCGATGCAAGGGCAATGCTCATATACACCTTCTTCTTCTGGCCCATCGAGAGTTGCCCGAGGTTGATGTCCGGGGTCATTTCGAAGTTAGCAAGACACTTTTCGAGCAACTCGTTGCTGAAACGTGGATAGAAGGGTTTGACTGCTTTCACGTAGCTCTTCAAGGAGATAGATGGCAAGTCGTATTCTTCAGGCACGAGGAACATTTCCTGCAATACTTCGGGTCTGCGCAGAGTGGCAGATGTGCCATCGATGGTGACACTACCGTTCTGCGGACGAAGCAGCCCCATCATTAAATATAATAATGTACTCTTGCCCGTACCGTTTTTCCCGAGCAAACCATAGATGCCGCTCATACCGAAGTCGAGCGAGAAGCCGTCCAGCACCTCCTGATGGATTCTGTAGCCGAATTTGACATTTTGAATACTAATCATAAATAAGTAAATTATTAATTATTATTTTAGCTTTATTTTACCACTTTATTAGTGTATTAGTATGATAGTACACCGCAAAGGTAAGACAATTCTACCATATTAACCAAACAATTTATGGATTTTAACATTTCTTTAACATATATAAGCACCATCCCTTGGGGGGATAGTGCTTATTTGGAGGAGTAAAGAGAATTAATGGAGTCCCTTTAATTCTTATTCCTTAATCTTACGTAGGATGCAGGCTGTACGGGTGGGCAGGTAAAGCTTGAGCCAGCCCTTGTT
>JAGCNQ010000070.1 GCA_017645845.1 Bacteroidaceae bacterium | reverse complement strand
TAGTGGCATGGGCTGCATACAGAAGACGCAGTCGCGCCGTAATCTATGCGACATCTATAGTGTCGTTGGGTTACTTTGGATTCTTCCGCAGCGGATGTGTATGTAGCGTAGGCTCGATTCAGAATGTGGTGACCGCTGCCGTCTCGGCCGATTACTCGTTGCCATGGTACGTGCTGCTATTGTTCATGCTCCCCATCCTGGCAGCTTTACTCTTTGGCAGAGTATTCTGTGCAGGAGTCTGTCCGTTGGGCGCATTGCAGGAACTGGTCAACGTTAGGAACTTCCGTCTCGCACGCCCGGTGGCTGCCGCTCTGTCGGTCATCCCCTGGATCTATTTGGCCTTCACCATTCTCTATGCTGCCACGCGCAGCCAGTTCCTCATTTGCAGATTAGATCCTTTTGTTGGTATCTTCCGCTTGGGCGGCGATGTGGGGATGATCAGTTTCGGCATCATACTACTGGTGATGTCTATCTTCATCGGCCGTCCATTCTGCCGATGGTTATGCCCTTACGGCGCATTGCTGAGTGTGTGCGGTTCGCTTTCGTGGAAGAAGCTGGAGATCACATCAAAAGGCTGTATCAATTGTGCTCTCTGCGCCCTATCCTGCCCAGTCGATGCCATTCTCAGCCCTCAGAACAGCAGAGCGAAGGAAGAACGCCGAAAGGGTGTCAACCGCATCATCGTCTTTGCCCTTCTGCTTCCTTTGTTGACGTTGGCAGGTGCAATGCTTATGGGCGGACAAAGCGAAGCCTTGAGCCTTGCCCATAAGGATGTATATCTCTATGAATTGCTGCTTCAGCAACAAGCGCAGCCTGATATGGAGGTGCCCTTGGAAGTGGAAACTTTCCATGCCCTAGGTGGCAAGATGGAAGAACTCAAAACCAAGGTGGATGATGTGAGAAGCGACTACAAGCTTTACGCTCATCTTGCAGGTGCCTTGATTGGATTCGTGATTGGGTTCAAGCTACTGAAACTTTCTCTGAAGCGTAGTCGTAGGACCTACGAGATCTCGTCGGCCCGTTGCACAATGTGCGGAAAATGCTTCAACTATTGCCCGCAGAATATAAATTTAAAGAAACATGAGAAAACTATATCGTAATGTCGCAGTCGTCACTGCTATCTTCATGCTTGCTTTGGCTATTATGCTTGGGGTAAGCTACTATCAGATGCAGCAGGTGTCGCCGCTTGAGACCGGTGTGATGGAGACGCTGAAGGCGTTGAACGAAGCTCATGAAGACAATGAGTCACTCAGGCAGCAGATACGTCAGCTGGATCTGCTTGCACGCAAGGCTTACTTCGTGCAGGAAGGCCAGCTGAAGACAGGCATCTACCTACTGATCGGCATGGCCCTTGTGCTGGTGACGTGTCTGAACCTTTATTATAAAGACATCAAGACCTTGCCCGACAAGCATCTTGATCCCATCGACGAGTGGATGACCAAGAGTCGCACTCGCAAGTATCTCATGTGGGCGGCAGGCATAGCGGCATTGGCCAGCTTGGCTATTATAGGACTTCAAGCTATTGATTGGAAAGCCTTAACAAAGAAACCCTCTCCTCCGGAACTTGCCCAACAATCCCCTTCTGACAATGATGAAACAGAAACGCCGCAGGATACATTACAGATAAGTCCAGTGGTCCAGGCTGACAGCCTGAAGGTTGACAGTGCAGCTGTCGAGGTGGCAGATACTGCGAATGTGGCGGAACAAATGCCAGAGCTGAAGATTGCATCGAGGGCCTTCCGTGGAAACAACTCCAGTGGCTCGTCATCGGCAAGAGGCATTGCCACCTCATGGAACTTAAGCAGCGGGAAAAACATCCTCTGGCAGTCGTCGATACCCAAGCATGGATATAATTCGCCCGTCATCACCGGACAAAATGTCTTCATCACAGGTGCAGACGAGGAGACTCGCGAACTTTATTGCTTCGATGTGTGGACGGGCGAGCTGAAATGGACGGTGAAAGCTGACGGTATTGCTGGTTCGCCAGACGTAATGCCGAGAGTGAATGCTGACACGGGACTTGCTGCCAGTACCGTAGCTACAAATGGAAAACAGGTGGCAGCCATCTTCGCTACAGGCGACGTAATCTGTGCCGACATGGAAGGCAATCGTCTTTGGGCGAAGAATCTTGGGTTACCCGACAACCACTACGGCTATGCTTCTTCACTGTTGATGTATGGCAACACGCTCTTTATCCAATATCAGAACAATTCAAACGCACAGATTCTGGCCCTCAATGCAAGGAACGGAAATCCTTTGTGGAGCAAGTCGGCAAAAGACAGAATTGCCTGGAGTTCGCCTATTATTGCCACATTGGGAGGCAAACCAGCACTCGTAGTAATGGGCAATCCCGCCATTGCCGCCTATAATCCCACGGGAGGCGATGAACTATGGCGTGTCGAGTGTATGAGCGGAGAGGTCGGATCGAGTCCCGCCAGCGCTGACGGCATCGTCTATGGTGCCAGCGAGTATGCCAAGTGCATAGCCATCGACGGTGCTACGGGCGAAACCTTGTGGGAAGCCAGCGACTATCTGCCCGAATGTTCAAGCTTGGCAGCAACCAAGGATCTGGTGTTCTGTGCCACGAGTTACGGCATGGTTTGTGCCTACGATGCCAAGACGGGCGAGGTGAAGAAGGAACATGACCTTGAGACTCCATTCTACTCGTCACCTTCCATTGTCGAGGGCAAGGTTTATCTGTTCAGCAACAGCGGTAAGGTCTATATCTTCTCTGCTCGTTCGTTCGACCTGATCACATCATTCGAGACAGGCGAGAAGACCTTTGCCACCCCGGCCTTTACTGACGGTATGATGATAGTGCGCACCGACAAGTCACTCTATTGTGTAAAAAAGAAATGAACGAAGAGCTCATACCACGTTTACAGGAGATACAGCAGGAGTATGGCTACCTGCCTTCCGATGCACTCGACCGCCTGTGCGAGCAGACGGGCATCAATCGTGCCCAGCTCATCAGTGTGGCATCGTTCTACTCGCAGTTCCG
>JAGCNQ010000069.1 GCA_017645845.1 Bacteroidaceae bacterium | reverse complement strand
TTCCGTCTCCTGACGCACCACTTCAAAGGACGACGCAAGGGTGGATTTGTCATGACATACAGCACATTAGCCAGCATCGTCAAATATCCTTTCTCCTCCGACCTTGCAGGCAACAAACGCAAGTTCGGATTTTTCCACAGCGAAGTGGCAGATTATGAACGCATCGCTCAAGAACTAGGCATCCTTAAACTTCCTGCACCTGATGGTGCTGTACATTATGTTCGCCATCCCCTCGTTTATCTTGTCGAAGCAGCTGACGACATTTGCTATCAGATAATGGACATCGAAGATGCACACAAACTCAAGATACTAACCACAGAGGAGACGCGAAGACTCTTCTTAGCCTATTTTCCGCTCGAACAGCAGCGCCATATAGAAGAGCGCATGATGCAGCTAGTCGATGATATCAACGAACAGATTGTATATCTCCGTTCCTGTGTCATCAATTGCCTGGAGCAACAATGTGTCCGCGTATTCATCCAAAACGAGCAGGCTATCCTGAGCGGAACTTTCCAGGGCTCGCTCATCAAGCATATTGACGACCTTCCACGCAGTGCCTATGAACAATGTGAAAAAATAGCCATCCGGAAGATTTATCATTGTAAGGATGTCGTAGATATAGAACTCGCCGGCTACAAAGTAATCACCACACTTACCGACTTGATGGTGCAGGCTGTGACGCATTCAGATCGTGCTTTTTCCCAGCTACTCATCAATCGTGTCAGCACACAATACGACATTCTGGCACCTACGCTTTACGAGCGCATTATGGCCGTCCTGGATTACATCTCCGGTATGACTGATGTTTTCGCTCTCGACCTCTACCGCAAGATAAACGGCATGAGCCTGCCAGATGTATAACCTAAAAGCCTTATAAGACCAATAAACCAATGAAAGTTCAAATCATCAATCGCAGCCATCATCCGCTGCCACAGTATGCAACGGAGCTGTCTGCAGGAGTAGATCTCCGTGCTAACATCGAATCACCTATAGAACTGAGACCTATGGAACGCCGACTTGTTCCAACAGGTCTCTTTATGGCATTGCCTCCTGGCTTTGAAGCCCAGGTGCGCCCTCGTAGTGGACTTGCCATCAAGCATGGCATCACAGTACTTAATACACCTGGAACCATCGATGCTGACTATCGTGGGGAAGTGTGTGTCATCCTGATAAATCTTTCGGACGAACCCTTTATCATTGCCGACGGAGAACGCATTGCACAGATGATCATTGCACGGCATGAACAAGCGGAATGGGAACCGGTGGAGGTACTCTCTGAAACAAAACGCGGTGCCGGTGGTTTCGGACACAGCGGAACAAAATAAAATCCCATCATAAGAAGAAAACTTGAAGCAGTTCTCCATCATACTAGTCCTTTTGCTCAGTACGCTTGGCCTCAGAGCACAAGCTACTTTCGACTATTTCTATCTGGAGGCGGAGAAAAGTCGCCTCCAGGAGGACTATTCGTCGGCGATGGACCTTTACCGTCATTGTCTTGACATTAATCCGCAAGCTCCAGAGGCATTGTACAACATGGGACTGCTGTATCTATACTTACGTTCCGACAGCATCGGAACAGCGTATATACGGCAGGCTTGCGAACGTGATGCCAACAATCCCTATTACCTGGAAACGCTGGCGGCACTTTATTTGAGTAAGCGTGATGCAGAATTGGCTATTCCTGTCTTGGAAAAGATGGCGTCCCTACAATCGAGACGCAGCGATATCCTTTCGCAATTGGTATCGCTTTATAGCACAGTGGGCGACACAGACAAAGCCATTGGTGCCCTCAATCGTATTGAGTTGCTTGAAGGTCCCAGCCCACAGGTTAGCATAGAGAAATTCCAACTTTACAAGGAGAAAGAGCAACTTGACTCGGCCTTCATGCAGCTGCAAGCCCTTTGTGACGATGCTCCGCACGATATGAATCTACGCATCGTGGTGGGTAGCCAGTATATGCAGGCTGGTGATACACTTCGGGCTCTTAAAATCTATGACGAAGTGCGCTGTCTGGAACCCACCAATACCAACTTGCAGCTTGCCACGATGGATTACTATCGCGATTGCGGAAAGGACGACCTCTACAATCAGATGCGTGACTCGTTGCTTTATCATCCGGATTCTCCATCGCAATTGCGAGTTCTCCTGCTCAAGTCGTACATTGCCGACGTACAGCGCGATTCGACGTATGCGCCTCAGCTATGTGCCGCCTTCGATACGCTGCTTGCCCGTCCCCAGCAGGACACAGAGGTGCTCATCATGAAGGCCGCTTATCAAGTTTTTAGCAAACAGTCAAGGGAGGCCATCTGCCAAACAATGCGACAAGTGCTTGAAGTAGATCCTGGCAACGAGACGGCCTTACGCGAACTGCTGCAGTACTATGCCGAACAGAATGATGATAAAGGCGTGGAAGACATCAGCCGTCGTGGCCTCAACTATCATCCTGAGGAAATAGCTTACGCCTACTATTTGGGAATGGCACTTGCAGAACAAAAGAAGCTAACGGATGCTGCCGAGGTTCTGCAACAAGGACTTCGTGTCCGAACAGAGGATGTTCACCCACACCTCGTGTCGAATGTTTTCGGCGTGCTTGGTGACATTTACTATCAGCAGGAGAAGGAACAGGAAGCTTTCGCTGCCTACGACTCGGCACTCGTCTATAAGGACGATAACATCATGTGTCTCAACAACTATGCATATTACCTCAGTCTCAAGGGAGAACAACTCGACCGTGCTGAGGAAATGAGTTACCGCACCATACGTCAGGAGCCAGACAACATCACTTATCTCGACACATACGCCTGGATTCTCTTTATGAAAAAGGACTATGCCCACGCCCGTTCCTATATGGACAAAGTAGTGAATCCTGAACGGAGCGATGAAGAACTCCTTGCCGACGAGACTTTGATGGGCAATCTCATTGAACATGCGGGCGACATCTATGCACATTGCGACGAGCCAGAGACGGCTTTGCGGCTTTGGAAACTAGCCAAGCAGAAAAGCGACAATACTTGTACGCCACAGCTGCGCAAGAAGATAAAACGTAAGAAATACATCAAATAGCCCCCTAATCCTCTTAGGAAGAATAATGATAATGAAAAATGAAAAGTAAAAAATTGATAGTTGAATTTTCTCCCCTTAGAGGAGGAATTAGAGGAGGTCTATTCCTGCTCTGTTTACTGTTGTTAGCCTCTTGCGGCACCAAAAAGCAAGCCGTGTCCACTTCCACTGTTGCCACCGAAAACACAGGGACAACTGTCTCGCCCTTGCAGAATATCGTACAGACCGTCAATGCCAATCGTCTTTCAGAGACGTATGCCACAGCAAAAATCAATCTGACACTCAGCACCGGTGACAAAAGCGCCTCGCTCGGAGGTACTCTACGTATGAAGCGAAACGATGTCATCCAACTTTCTCTCATTACCTTCGGTATTCTGGAGGTGGCACGTATCGAGGTGACGCCCGACTACTTCATGGCTATCGACAAAGTGGGCCGACAATATCTCAAAGCTGCATTCCAAGATATTTCCTTCCTCAAGACCGCCGGTATTGATTTCTATACACTTCAAGCCCTCTTTTGGGATGAGTTGTTCCTGCTTAACGGCTCTAATGCAGCACCAACGGAAAAGCAGTTCACCAAGTCGATGGAGGGGGACAAAGCCAAGTTGGTTAATGCCGACAGCCGACTTGCTGTTCTGAACTTTCTGGTAGATAAGCTTACGGGACTTATACAAAAGACTTCTGTATCACCTCACAAAAATGGTGCGTCGCCCTATCTAACCTGGGAGTATGCCAAATTCGAACAATTCGAAGGCAAGAGCTTCCCTGTCCGCCATCTTATCATGGTGGCGAATGACAAAAAGCCCATCAACGCCACGCTCTCACTCTCTAACCTCAAAAACGAAAAAGGATGGGAGACACGGACGGAAATATCCAGCCGTTATAAGGAAATAACCATTGATGAACTCCTGTCACGCATCATGAAACTTTAAAGCCCCCTACCCCCTTTAGGGGAATAATGAAAAATGAGAAGTGAAAAATTGATAGTTGAACGTTCTCCCCTTAGGAGGAGAGTTAGATGGGGGCTGATTCTCCTGTTCATGCTTGCTTTGCCGCTTGCTGCACAGAAGACAACGCAGAAAACAACGCAGAAGACAACACAGAAAACTTCACAGAAAACTTCACAAAAGTCCTCACAGAAGGCTTCACAGAAGGCTTCACAGAGCAATACGCAGGAAAGCAAGAAGGTGAAGGATTTGAAGAGGCAGCAGTCCCAACTCAAGAGTGAACTGCAGAAATCGCAGGTGCAGCTCGACAAGACCAGGAAACAAGTGAAGACCGGACAGCAAAATGTTGACTTCCTAGGGCTGCAGATGAACAACCGCCTCAAGCGCATCCATCAGCTGGAGAAGGAACTGGACAACCTTGAGTCAGACATCATACGCCTTCAGGACAACATCACTAAGCTCGATGGAGAAGTCCGGCTGCAGCGTTCCCGCCTCAAGGCAGCCGTGCGCTATGCCAGAGCTCAGCGCGAGAGTACCAGCCCCATTGTCTTTGTCCTTTCGGCCAAGACTTTCAGCCAGATGTACCGCCGTGCCCGTTATGCCCGCGAATATGTGACCTATCAGCATAACCTCGGCGAGCAGCTTCTCCAGAAGCAGGTTGAATTGCTCGAAGCTCAGAACCGCTTGCTCGAAGTCAAGAGCCAGAAGAGCAGTGTGTTGCATGAGGTAATGCTCCAGCGCAGAGATCTGAACGTTCAGCAAGTACGGGAACAGAAAAAGGTGGACGGACTCAAAGGACAGGAAAGCAAGTTGAAGGGAAAGGTTGCCGAGCAGCAGAAACAACTGAATGCACTGAACAAGAAGATTGAAGAAGTAATAGCCTACGAAATAGAGCAGGCACGGAAGAAGGCAGAGGAAGAAGCCCGCAGGAAAGCTGCCGAAGAGGCTGCCCGAAAGAAGAAAGAAGCAGAGAAGAAAGGGGTACAGTCTTCTGGAAGTTCAACACAAAAGAAAAGTACTTCGACCTCTACATCTGCAAAGTCAGGCAATTGGCTTACAGCAGAAGACCGCCAGCTCAATGGCACTTTCGAGCAGAACAGGGGACGGTTGCCCGTACCCATCACAGGACAGTATATGGTGGGAAGCCGTTTCGGGTTGTACAATGTGCCAGGCATGAAGAATGTTCAGCTTGACAACAAGGGCACGAACTACGTAGGTCGTCCCGGAGCCCGTGCCCGTGCCGTTTTCGATGGCGTGGTCACCAGCGTCTTCCAGTTTGCTGGCACCCGCAACGTCCTGGTTCGTCATGGCAGCTACATTTCCGTCTATTGTAACCTGTCGAGTACCATTGTCAAGAAAGGACAAAAAGTACGCACAGGCGACATCCTTGGTACTGTGGCAAATGACGGAAACGGAAATTGTACCCTTCATTTCCAATTACGCAAAGAGACACTCAAGCTCAATCCCGAAGCTTGGATAGGGAAATAATCCTTCAACCCGAATCGGTCATTAGCGTTATGATGATAACAGCTTTTATTTTAGAACAGATGTCCTGCCGTTTTGAGTGCGCAATGGGGTTCCATTATAATCGAAAAGCGGTTGGGCAGATGACGAAAAGAAAGCTTGTTAGCGCGTAACTGTCTAATGACCGATTAGGGTTCAATGTCAGTTTGACGATTTCCGGTCGGAGCTGAGTGCTTGACCGGAATAAATAGGGATTTCATCGCTCATAATTAGGGATTAAAACCTAAAAAGAAGCTGATAAAAACTGCTCCCGCGTCATCACGACGCAGGAGTAGGTGGGCCCCTTTTTTATTAACTTTAAAAACCTCATTTTTCTATTTCTCTTTTGGTTGTTTTTGGAACTTATAGACAATATGCAGGAGGCCATATCGCGGCAGGACGTTGGTGTAGGTCTCTGTGCGGCCTTGGGCATTGATGGTGCGTGTGATGTTGCTCAACTGGCCGAGGATATCGAAGCCATCAAACATGACGACCCACTTGCCTTTGAAGAGCGCGCGGGCCAGACGTGCGTTCCATACGACGTCGGCTGTGTTGAGGCTCGTATCTGTATATCCCGTTCGGCCATAAAGTGTGAGGTCGGTGGTGAGGTCGAACTTCCAGGGCAGGTGGATGATGGCATCTGCTCCGATGCGGTACTGCCAAGCATTGATGTCCTGGAACGTCGATCTGTCGCTTGTGTAGCGGTTCCAAGCTACGTCCGACGAGAAGTTGAGAGTGTGTTTGCCGAGGGAAAGACTCAGTTTTGGCGAGAAGGAAAGGGTAGCGGAGCGGACGATACTCTCGGTTAATTGCAAGAGAGCTTGTTCTCCCAACATGTCAACACTATTCTTATAACTGAACTGCGTGACCATGCTGGCGCTGTGTTTCTTGCCGTCACCGAAGCTGTAGTTGATGGTGTGCTTGGCCGAGGCATCCCAGTTGCCGTTGATATTTGTGGGGCAGAACGTGCGTCGGCCGGTCGAGCGGTCGTAGATCTGACCCATGCCTATCGCGTTGTGTGTGAAGCCATAGCTGAGGTCGAGACGGTTGTGCATACGCTTGTTCATCGAATACAGGTTGCCGTCGAGGACCGCATCCATGCGGATGGCGTAGCAAAGGTCAGGGTTGCCGATGCGGATGTTCATGGGGTCTGTGTCGTCCACGATGCCTGCCTCGTTCAGGAGGTCGGGGGCTTCGCTTCTCACCCGCACTTCCAGTCCGGCATGATGCCCGTCCTTGGTCCTCAGCCAGGGCTTTGTCTTGAACTCGAACGTCGGACTGAAACGGTGGAGAATAGTGTCGATGATGCCTCGTTCGTAGTCGTGGCGTTGCGCATTCAGGTCGGCATCAATCCTGAAATCAAGGTAGAACTGCCCCCATTCCTTCTGCCCCAAGCCGTATTTGAAGTCTGCCCAGGCGTAGCTGCGGTTCTCGATGTAATGGCTCAGACTACTGTTCGTGCGGTCGAAGACTTGTTGATATTCGCTCACACTGGGCAGCAAGTCGATGGGTTTAGAGAAACTGGAGTCGGCATTCGCCAAGCGGTCAAGGCGATAGATACTCTCCTGCTCGCGCTGGTTGACATGGTTAAAGCGATAGCCCAGCACCAATTGGCGGTAGTGTTCGCCAAGCATGAAGGTATATTGGACGAAGGGCGCGAGCTCGAACTTGCTGCGAGGCGGTGTGTCGATGTATTGGTGATGGAAGAGTGGCACTTGCTGCGAGGCGGTGTAATGCGTGGCTTGTCGTGCGAACTCCTGCCTTTTGTTCTCCTTGTAGCTGGTGCCGATTCCGAAGTTCAGGAAGTCGCCCGTGCCCTTTATCTTCAATGTCTCGTACAGACTTGTGTTAGCCTCGATGTTGTGCCCCGTGCCTTTGCTCTCGCGAAGCTGGCGGTTGATGAGCGTGTCGCGCAGGTTCGGACGCGGCGATGTCGGGGAGAAGAGTTCGTCGAGCAATTGGTGGCTGACCTCCACGGGCGCAGAGAAGAGGGCCGACGTGCTGCCGGAAGCGTTGCGGAAGTAGCGGTAGCGGGCATCTGCCGTTGCCTGCGTCCGCAGTCGATTGCCTTTATAGATGAGGCGGTGCCACGTCGAGACGTCCCATTCTTCGTTCTTCATATTGCCGAACCCATAGTCGTAGGTGTCGCCGTCGGGCAGGCTCCCCACCTCATCAGCGCGCCTTGGTACTAAAGCATCCAAGAAGGTCTGCGTCGTGGTGCGCGTGTCCTGCCATTCCTTCGCGTGATGCGCCTCGACATAGACAAAGTAATCCCGCTTCTTGTCGTCCGACATCAGGTTGGCATCCACGCGGGCCAACTCGTTGCGGCTCAGTTTGCCGGACCTGTCGGGCTGCCATCCGTCGCCCCAGACCATGTCG
>JAGCNQ010000068.1 GCA_017645845.1 Bacteroidaceae bacterium | reverse complement strand
TGATGGCCTGCGCCTCTGCCCCATAGTTCCAAGGTTCCGTATTACTCATATAGCCATGCACACGCATCAAAGGCAAGAAGACACTCGTCTCGATCCAGCGCAACATGCGCTCAATATAAGCCTGATCCGTGTACTGATTACCGGGACGGAAAAAGCCGCCAGCATCATAAGTCCACCAAGGGATACCTACGGCCTGCATACCGAGTCCTGCTGTCAACTGACGGCGGAAAGTCTCCCAGTCGTTACCCACATCGCCACTCCACATAGCCGAGCCATATCGCTGGATACCGGGAAATCCGCAACGGGTGAGAATCATCGGACGTTGACCATTTTGAATTTTGAATATTGAATTTAACAATCCCTCATATACGGTCTTATTCACCAATAATGGATAGACATTGCGAACATCCTCGCCAGCCCATTTCCCGTTGTTGACACGACGTCCCGCCAGATCATCATTCTCGGGCTCTGTAGCATCCTGCCACCATGCATCAATGCCAAGGGGGACCAAACGAGAAGAAAAGTTCTTCCAATAAGCAGCGGCGGCATCGGGATTGAAGAAGTCTATCCAATCAGTGCCAGGAATGTAATAGTTGTCAGCTAGCATCTGTTTACCAACCTCAGAGTTCTTGTCAATCTTCGACCATACGCTGACCATCAAGTGCATATCCATCGCATGCAAACTGTCGGTCAAAGCCTTCGGGTCGGGGTAATGCTCCTCATCAAAACGCATGGCGTTCCATCCGTACTTGCCCCAATACTGCCAATCCTGCACAATGACGCTGACAGGCAACTGCTCACTGCGAAAACGATTGGCTGTTTGCAAAATTTCATCCGAGGAATGGAAACGCTCGCGACAATGGATATAGCCCAATGCCCAACGAGGCATCAGCGGAGCCATACCCGTCAACTGGCGATAAGTGGCGATAATCTCATCAGCAGAGCCGACGAACACCGTATAATCTACTGCATCGGCTACTGGCGAGCGGAACACAGTAACATCCTTCACCTTGCTATAATGAATGATGGGCACATCACCCTTGGACAGTTCCGCCCTCAGTACATGACGACCTGCCTTCATCTTGACAATAGTCGAAGTCGTTGGGGGCAACCATAGGTTCTGCATCTCTATGACGTTCTGACCATCAACTGAGAGGTTATGCCGACGGGCCATTTTCTGCCCCACGTCGAGTAACAGCGAGTAGTCGCCATCCACCGCCAGGTCGATGGTCGCCTCGTAGATATTGCGCTGACGCACCTCCTGCTTTCCTCCCTCAGTCGAGGTGACGTTCACCACCTCAGTCTGTCCAGCCTCATCCAGCAAGTGCATCTTTACCTGATAGTCACAAGGATTAAAATCTACCAGTCCATAGTTATTCCATAGCACACCATACCCCTTGCTCGATAACAGCATGGGAATGCTGATTTGTGTATTCACCTGCGTCAGGCGGCGCGGCAGACCACGCACATTGCTGTAACCATCCTGGAACTGTCCCAACCCATACAGCCGCTCATCCTTGTCAGAACGGAAAGCTAGCGTGGCCTCCCTGCCCTGCATCTGGTGTAGCGTAGCTGTAAAAACAGGCCTCCCCTGACGGTCTTTGATGGTAATCGTTTGATGAGCCTCATCCACCTCGACCTTCACGTTCTGACTATTCACTTCTTCGTCCTTGACATAAATCCAATCGGGCAACGTTGATGTTGCCTTCTGCTCCCAATACTGTATCCTCACAGCACTCGGAGCCACATGACGCACACGCAGCGTACCTTTGCCAAACGCTATCTCCCCTGCCATCATAGGGATGGCAAGCACAGCTATCAAAAGTAGGAAAACCAATCGTCTCATCTTAAATATTTGCAAAGAAAAGCAAACTTTTCCTTGTTTTCAGGTCACAAAGTTACGAATAAGTGAGCAAAATACCAAATTTATTTGAGTATTTTCGAGCAGGAGTAACTTCGACCAGAGGTCAAGGTTACGAATAAGTGAGCAAAATACCAAATTTATTTGAGTTTTTTCGAGTGGGAGTAACTTCGACCTCTGTCCAAGGTTACGAATAAGTGAGCAGAATTGCAAAAAAAATACTTAAAAAAACTTAATGCGTACTTGACATTCGCCACTTTCTGCGTTATATAGATGTATGCAAGCAGAAAAGTTCACGTCCATCGTCTCATGTCTCCGTCCTCGGTTGCTGAGCCTCGCATTGCAGTTCAACACTGATTTCGATGCTGCCGAAGATGCGGTGCAGGAAGCATTGATGCGATTATGGACGGCTTGGGAGGGGCTTCCCGATACAGCTGATGCAGAGCGGTTGGCAATACGACTGACAAAACACGCCTGCATCGATGCCTATCGGAGAAGACAGCAACAGCAAATGGTGGAGCTAAAGGACAACTCAGCCACAACCACCGACAATACTATTCAGGAAGAAGAACTGCAATATGCTTTAGAGCGAGCTGTTTCTGCCTTACCGCCTGCGGCACACAGGTTGTGGACGCTATTTGCTGAGGCTCAAATGGACAGCGCACAAATAGCTGCCACTACAGGCATCACCGTCCGCAGCGTGAGTACGATGCTGAGTGCAGCACGCCGTCATATTATAGAATCACTAAAGAAAGGAGGAGCGTTATGAGGGAAGAGGGAAAAGTTAAGAGTGAAGAGTTAAGAATGAAGAGTGAAGAATTAAAATTTGATGAAGAGAAATTCTTAGAACAATATCTTGCGGGCAAGGCTCCTATGCATAGTGACCGCTTGAACCTGCCCAGCGAAGAGGAACTCGATGCCGCAGAAGCAGAGTTCGACAAGATGGTAACTGCCCATAAACGACCTGCCCGCCTGCTTCCTCTTTGGCCCTGGGTCGGAGCAGCAGTAGCCGCCATGTTGGTGGCGGCCTTCTTGTTGTGGCCAGAGAAGCCGACAGCTATCCCAGAAGAGCAACTGGCCCAAGCGACAGCCCCCAAGCCAGTAAAGCAACCAAAGGTAGCCCCAGCTCCCCAGTCTCATAGTCCTCATGAGGCTAAAGAGGCCAAAGAGGCCCATAAGACTCAAGCGCCCTCCCTCCCAGCACCCATGCCGCAGCCTAAGGAAGAGGAAATTCCCGTTATCCCCCCCGACAAGCAAGCCCTCGTGGATATCTATCTGGCAGAGGAGGCGCTACAGGTTGCCTACGAACTGCATGCGCAGCAGGAAGCCATCCGCGCCTACGCCGCCAGCCTCACAGAGGAAGAATTGCCCCAACCCATCATAGCATTCTAATTTCTAACCACTATACAATTATAAGTATTATGAAAACCATCTTGAAAAACTTATTTATTGCGAGCTTGCTACTCGCCTCTACTGGTGCTTCGGCACAAAAAGTCATTATCCAAGATTTGGAAACCTGGATGAGCAGCCTCATTTCAAGGGCTATCGACAACAAAGTGGAAGTATCCAAAAACTTCGGTCAGGAACGTGATATACAAAAAGAAGGTACACCGCTGAAATGGCGCTGCGACATAAAGACCTTCACACTTCCAAAGAAACAACGCCTCTTGCTCGACGAGATGATAAAGGCTTTCGAGGCTAACGGTCACGACAACCCAAACTGCTATGGCATCAACACCTTGACGACAGGCAACCCACAGAACGAGGGGATGCGCAACTTGATGATTGGCGACGACCCGAACCGCCATATCACCATTGGGCAGGACTACAACAACTACATCAATGTGAACATCCTCGATGAGAAAGACACCACCAAAGCCCACCGCTATGCCTACGCCCTCGAGTGGCGCGAGCAGAACGGTACATCGGAAAAAGGGGCCATCGATGTCCGCTACATCATCACCTACGCCAAGATTCCCAGTGCCTATACAGCTACAGTAAGCTATCCTTCGCTTTCTGTCCAAAATCCCTCAATATCTGGTCTCATCAAAGAACGTATTCGTCCTCCCAAGAGTGGAATCAGGCAGGCACCAGACAAAGCTCAGGCGTGGTATCTAAGCAAGGATTCCATCATTCGCATAGAAGACAAACTCTCCCTCAGCAACGACGATACAGTCTTTGTTGTAACCAGTAAAACAAACAGGGAAAACGGTGTATGGCTGCCTAACGATCCAAGGGAGGCCGTAAACGATATGCTCTGCAACGACAACGTCCTGCTCATGTTCTCTAACCTAAAGCAGTATTACAACAATCATCAGAATGCCGAGCTAACCGCCATCTCCATTTATACGCTTTGCAAGCACGCAAACGAATCGGACTTTTTTACCGACCCACGTTCCTTTGAGGAGTTGGAGCAGCTAATGTGCGAGATGGATGTGCTGATAGAAAATGCCAAAACCGAAACCGACCGCAAGTACTTTCAGATGGCACGCGAGCAACTTGAAAAAATATTGAAAAAGAAACGCTGACTCGTATTCCGCGTTTAATCGTTGTTAAATGTTTAGTTAAGGGTACCATTTGCCCTGCTGCGTCGTGAGATGCGGCAGGGCTTTTTATCATATTAGCAAAAAAAATGCGACCTTCATACAACCTTTTGTGCTGTTGATACGTTTATATAGCAGAAGACATCACAAAACGTCCGATGACCAGAGAGATATTCACCCAATTTGTCCGTAAAGAGCTATCCGGCTTGCGTCGTTTCCTGTTAGCAGCTTGCAGCGGCAACAGCGAGGAGGCTGACGATGTGGCGCAGGAAGCTCTGATGAAAGCATACGTGGCCTCGCGGGACTTCGAGGACGAAGCGGGATTCTCGGCGTGGCTCTACCGGATTGCATGCAACAGTCTGATAGACCATCAGCGGAAGCAGACAACGCGCGGCATTACCTTGGACATCGACAAGGCACACAATGTAGCTGCGACCTCACACACCGACGAGGCCTTCGCCTACCAAGAATTGTATAGCGCCATCGACGGACTGAATGTCAGCGAACGGACAGCCGTGCTGCTCTTCTACATGGAAGACCGACCCATCAAGGAGATTACCGCCATTATGAACGTGACAGAAGGAACGGTGAAAGGCTACCTCTCACGAGGGAGGGAGCATTTGAGGGAGAAATTAAAGGTAAAGAACACCTCCGCCCCTTCTCCCATGAGCGAGGGGAAAAGATATGAATTATAAATTAAATAAAATGGACCAGGAACTACGAGACATATTCCATTCCTATCGTCCGGAGATAGGCGATGAGGACGCATTCATGGATAAGCTGTCGGTACAGATGGATGCCATCGATGCCAAACAGCAGCAACCTCGCATCATTCCCCTTTACCGCAAATGGCTCCCTTGGGCGGCTGGCATTGCGGCAGCAGTAGTCGTGGCGCTGATTCTCGTTAAACCCACAAAGCGTACAGAGCCACAGATGGCAGCTTCCTATCCTTACTATCCGGAGCGTATGGCTATACAGTCGATGTCCTCCGACCCTTTTTCCTCTTTCGAAGAGACTGTAGCCGAGATTGAGCGGAGCGGACAGCAGTTGCAGTTGGCTATTGCTGAGATGAAAGAATAAAGAAACAAGTGTGAAGACGTCTTATACCTATTATAAACAATCTATTCCTAACAAAACGAAACAATGAAAAAAGCAATATTCCTTCTGATTGCGAGCAGCCTGATGGTTGCCTGTAAACAAGACAATACCACAAAGGAACTAACGAACGACCCCATAGAGAACCTGATTGCCTATCTGGATGAAAACTCCACTCTCGACTCAAATGTCAAAAGGTATCATGGCGGTCAAGTTTTCACGACAATATTCGAGTACAAAATCTGTAAGCCTAAAGGCAGTCCTGTAAAATACAAAGAGCTGGACGGAAAGAAGATTCCCTGGGACCTCAGTAAAGACGTAGAGGTTTGGGACTCCACTATGAGCACCCTCCAGACGGCTTGCAGCGTGGCGCGTCAGTGTTACCACAGGGAGAGTCATGCACGCAACAGGGACACCATCTACTATGCCCTTGCCATGGAAGCCATGGAAGGCGAACGCATACAAGGTATGGATTTTACTACAGATTATTCAAACAGCATTTTTCATGGAGTGCGCTTCCAGGCAGGTCGTGCTCTTACCTTCCAGGGCATGGGAGACGATGAGTGGTATAATGCTGAGCTGGAATTCATAACACGCTCTGAGGGGAAACCGGAACAGCCCTTCGACCCCCAGTTCCTTGTTGATGACCTCAATTTTCTGGATAAATATGTCGATGGCCTGAAGGTCTATGATGTATCCTACGAGTACACGGAGGAGGACTACCAAAAGGCCTACGACTCGGATTCTCCCAGGACCGATATACTGCCCATATATGATTATTACTATGGCGATACGGTTTTCCAGCCTCGGGTCACAGGAAAGCTTTATGTTGTGCCACGGAAGGATGCCGAGAAAATTGGGAAATGGCTGAAAGAACATATTATGAATTCCTACGTGAAAGCACAGCCCCACACGCGCTTCTCCGTTCTGTTCCAGGAAGGGAGAGGGTGGAATACAATTCTCAAAGGAAAGGGCGCGGAATGGAGCACGCATCTCCGGGCAATCGTAGATGAGAAGAGCGGCTGCTATGTCATACTATTTCTGGAAAAGACCCAAGGATGCTACGGCATTCCTTCAGACTGGCAGCATATCCTCCGCATCAAGGACCACAAGGCGGAAACCATCTCCCTATAGATATCTCCTTATAAAAAAAGTTATAAACTTGACTCCGTAATTTTTTTAAATATAATTCCTAAAGTTTTGCCTTAGGATAGTGTTTCGGGGAACATAGGCTGAGTCGTTCAGTTCGAGGCAAGGATGGCGTAGTTGATGCCGTCACACTGGATGGAAGTACAGGCGGGAGTGTCCGTTTCCTCCTGCATAGAGACGGACTCCGTCTGACTTGTGTCTGTCGCTTGCCTGACTATAATCTTTTCCTTCTCAACGATTTGCGTGAGATACAGCGTATCGTGCACAGGCTGGAGGATACGGACGGTATCTGTTGTCCGTTGTCCGTTGTCCGTTCTCGGATGCTTTAGCACCGAGGCGTGCTGATAAGGCGCGGAGGTCTGTAGTCTGTAGTCCGTTGTCTGTTGTCCATCATCTAAATACAAATGCATAGACAGACCAAGGACGAGGCCCGCCACGGCTGCTGCGGGTGTAGCCACCCAGCCCCAATAAGTCTTCTTCTGCGTTAGCGGGTTCTGGGGAACGTGCATCTTCCTGTTGTCCTGCCCTACAATCCGCTGAGCTGATGCGCGGAGTTTATCTTCAAACTGTATCATGATGGTTGAGTTTTTGTCTGAGTGTTTGGGTTAATGTGTAGAGTCGCGACTTCACCGTTCCCTCCGGCAAAGTCATTACGGCGGCTATCTGCGGAACGGTCAGTTCCTCCTCGAAACGGAGGGAGAAGAGCAGGCGGCTCTCGGGCGGCAGTTTCTCCAGCAACTGCCTCAGGGCTTGGTCAAAAGCCTCGCTCGTCATCTTGTCGATGATGTCGCTGTCGGCCACCGTTTCTCCTGTTTGTTTGGTGAACAGCTCGTACTGCTTCTGGTGCTCGCTGTGCCGATAGTGGTTCTTCACGAGATTATAGGCGATGCAGAGAAGCCAGGTGCGGAAACTTGAAACTTGGAACATGAAACCTGAAACCTGAAACTTACTGCGAGCCGTCCATACCCTCATAAAGGCATCCTGGGTGAGGTCGGCAGCCAGAGCCTCGTCGCCGTTCATCTGCCTGAAGAGGAAGCCCATGAGCCTACGGGCATGACGATGGTAGAGCTCGCCGTAAGCCCTATCATCGTCCTTGCCAGCCACCCGCTGCATCAGCTCTTCGTCCGTGAGCGAGCCGAGGGGTTTAAAATATTGAACATTAAACATTGATCATTGAACATTAATCATTGCAGCTGTTCTTTCAGCAGATTATCGTAATAGGCTTTATAGGCTTTCTGGTACTCTGGGCGGTCTGTTTTCTTCTTATGTGCGATTGCACATGCACATCGCTCCACGCATTTGCTGAGGATGTTGTAGAGACGCTGAGCCTGTGCCTCGTCACCTTTCTTTCGGAACTTAGATATCAAGTTCGCCAAGAGCGTCACATGGTTCATGTCCATCTGCTCGCTTGTCTTCCATGAATCATAGACGAGATCAGGCTCTGCCAGGTACTCCAGGTCATAGACCTCCTTCACGTTGTGCATAGCCACCGCAAAGTTGTCATATTGCTTGGGGCTGTATTTCAGTATCAACCCCTCGTTGTAAATACTGTCTCTGTTTATGATTGTAGTCTTGGGGTTCGTGGGCGAGAAGTAGGCGGGCCGCTTGCTCTCGTTTATCAGATACATCATGATGTCGGCCTCGTAGTGCTTGTACCAGTCCTCGCCGTACTTGTCCCCATAGTCCTGCACATTCAGGGTCAGCGGCTTGATGCCCAATCGCTTGTAGAGCGCCTTCATGAAGGAATCTGCATGGAGGAAAGAGACGCTGATGATGGTCACGTCCGTCCGCTCACCAAGTGCTTCCTGCAGCATCTTCATGGGGACAGTGTCCAGGTCGCCGTTGGCAAAATATATGGCGTTCGGCTGCATACACATGAGCATGTTCCTATTGAAGTGCATGATGCGGAGGGGATAATATCTGTCCCTGTACGACCGGACAAACAGCTCCTTCACAAGCGGACTTTCTGGGTCGGTAATCCACATTCGGCAAGCCAGATAGTTGACATCTTCAGGGCAGGCATCCTCGGGCATCAGTTCTACGGCACGACGAACGAAATCCCCTCTTCTGGATGCGACAGAGTCGGCACTCAGTGAAAACCTGCACTTACAGAGGTTCAGCACATAGCTGTCTGGGATTGCCGCCTCCATCTTGCGTATGACATCTGCCGGCCTTGTCTTGTCCTGCTCTTCCCAACCATTGCCATAACCATTGGTGAACATTTCATAATAATCCGTGGCACGGAACAGGTTGCGCCAGGCCCATTGGTCCTGAGGGTTCGCATCCACAATCTTCTGCCAAGCCTCTGCCTGCTCCCCATACCATTCTGACTCATGGGAATTGGAGACTATGGATTCTATGGTTTCCGCCTTCTGTGCGAAAGCAAATATATGGCAAGTTAATGCCAGCGCTATAACGATTGTCTTTCTCATTGTCCGAATTCTCTAACTTTTTAACCTTTTAACTTTTTAACTTTTCCGAGCCGCTCTCATAAAGATATACACCCGAAAACGGAAAGGGTTCATTTCTTCTTCAGAAAAATGGCGCCTAAAGGTACAAAGAAAATATATCCTGGCACCAATATTTAACGTTTATTAGATAAATACATGGGGACTGGATTCTCTTTTTACACTTTTTTCTTAACTTTGTCCTAGAAAAATCGAATCATCATGAAGAAACGACTGGAATCACTGGATGCCTTGCGCGGCTTTGACTTACTTTGTCTGGTGGCAATCTCCGACCTCGTGGAGGAACTGGCAGAGGTAATCGACAAACCTTGGATGAGTGCGGTGATGGAATGCTTCACGCACAAAACGTGGGAAGGCTTCTCGCCCTGGGACCTCGTTATGCCGCTGTTCATGTTCATGGCTGGCGTGGCCATTCCATACTCCCTCGGGAAATACCGGGAGAAGCAATTCAAAACTCAAAATTCAAAATTCAAAAATTCCGGTCTTTACTGGCGACTGGGAAAGCGTGTCTTGCTCCTGTGGCTCTTCGGCATGATGGTGCAAGGCAACCTCCTGGCACTCGACCCACAACGCATCTACCTCTTCACCAATACCTTGCAGGCAATTGCGGTAGGCTATCTCTTCAGTGCCCTTATCTACCTGCACACGAGCTGGAAGACGCAGATAGGCATCGCCGTCGGGCTGTTGCTAACGTTCTGGGCAGCAATGGAGTGGATTACGATTGGCGGCTACGGCGGGGGCGATTATACGCCTCACGGTAATCTGGCCGAAGGTATTGACATGATGGTGCTGGGACGTTTCCGCGATACGGCGCAGGTTATCGATGGCGAGGTGGTGGTGAAGGCTTCCTATACCTATACTTGGATTCTGAGCAGCCTGAACTTCGTAGTGACGGTGCTGACAGGTGTCCTGGCGGGAGAGGCGCTGAAAAATTCAAAATTTAAAATTAATAAATTCAAAATTGGCACGGCGGGCCTTTTCATTGGTGTAGGCATCGTGATGGTGGCTTTGGGCTGGACGTGGGGTATGGTGCATCCCGTCATCAAGCACATCTGGACAGGCTCGATGGTGCTGGTCAGCAGCGGTTATTGCTTCCTGCTCATGGGGCTGTTCTACTGGTGGATAGATTGCCGCGGGCACAACAAGCACCTGACGCTACTGAAGATCTATGGCATGAACAGTATCACGGCCTACGTGGTGAGTCACGTCATCAGCTTCAAGAGTGTGAGCCGTTCCCTTTTCTTCGGCCTGGAGCAATACGTCGGCGAATACTACGATTTCCTCATCCAGTTGAGCAACATCGCCATCCTCTTCCTCATCCTCTATATCCTGTACCGCAACAAGATTTTCCTCCGCGTGTAAGCACGTATCATTATTAAACCTCTTAAACTCCGGACCCCCTCTATCTCCCCCCTTAAAGGGGGAGGACAAAGTCTCTTAAACTTCTTAAACTCCTTAAACTTTTTCTTCCGCACAGGAAATAATTTTTCTCTGCGGAGCAATATTTTTTTCTCCGCAGAGGAGAAAAACCGCTTCCCCTGTCGCTGCCATAATGATAATAATTTTGAGGATTTGGGATTTGTTGTCTGAAAGCGGATTTCAGGGATTGAGGGATTGCACTCTATATATATGTGCAATCCCTCAAT
>JAGCNQ010000067.1 GCA_017645845.1 Bacteroidaceae bacterium | reverse complement strand
GTCGCCCTCTTTATGTGAATTGAACCAGGTGCCCAGGGCATACATGTAGAAGTCGTCGCCGGGCTTGACGGTCTTGTCCATCAATGCCTCGTTGATGAAGTGGTCTGGCACGGCGGGCTTTCCAGGCTCTGGCACTACCGGGTTGTCTATTGAATTGTCAACACACGATGTGAATACGCTTGCGCCGCTGATGAGGGTGGCGGCGAGCACCCATTGCATGATTCTTTTCATACTTCTTTTTTATTACATTGGTTAAAACTTCATTTGAAAATCTGCCCTCACGCCCCAGTTGAAGAAGCGCCCTTTCATGCGGTTCTTCTGCATGGCATACTCATCGCCCAGTTTGTTCAGGTTCTCATCCTGTAAGCCTGTGTTGAAGCGGAAGTTGTCGTAGTGGACTTTGACGACGAAACTGAAGCGGTCGATGCTCAGCGCCATGCCCGTCGTGGCAGTGTAGTTGAGTTCCGGATGTGACTTGCGTGTGCGGTGGTCGGTCTCATAGCCGAACCATTCCACGAGGTTTTTGTCGTAATAGATGGTGAGCGGATTGAACATGGTGACCATCGGCATAAAGGTGGCGTTGAAAGTGAGGTTGCGAAGACCGCGCAGGAGTGGACCGCTTTCGTCACGGTTCAGGAGTACGAGGTTGTAACTGTAGCCTCCGCCTACGGACAACTGTTGGGTGGTAAACCGTGTGATGCCGCCGACGTGGGTGGGGAAAATGGATTCCCTGGAGTCGAGCTTCACCCGCCCATAGAGGTACTTCATTCCCAGCATCCACGAGCCGGCAGAACGTCGCTGCACGACACTGCCGCCATATACGGCGGTATAGGCGAAGCGGCGGCGGTTGAAGGCATAGTAGCCGTCGAGTTGTATCTCGCGCATGTCGGCAGGATAGTCCGACTCCATGTAAGTGTCGTCCTCCATGAAGTCGTTTTCGTAGTTCTCACCATGATAGTCCACTGTGGAATGCACGTCAGATGACACCTTCTCCTTGATATTGTTATATTGGGCTGTAAGCCCGTAGTATGAGTTGATGCAGCCGAGGTACAAGGAGGTGCTCTTCTCGGCGCTCTTGCGCCCTACGCTCATGCCCAGTCCGGCACGGATGCCTGAATAGGTGATATAGCATCCTGCCTTGTAATGGAGGCGCTCTTGCATACGCAAGTCGGCCTGTGTGCTGTTGGCAAGCCCCCAGTCGGTATCCAACTCCGAATAGTCGTTGATGCGCACACCGGTCTGCTGCACTCTGCCCCTCAGGGTGACGATGAACTTGGTCGGCGGCTTTCGCACATAGCGGTCGTCGAGGTAGCGTGGGGGGCGGTTAAGCCTGTCGAGCACCTGCTTGATGACCCCTGGCATCTTCCCGTCCGCTTCCACGCTGTCGGCGGTTTCCTGGGCAGTGGCCGCCGGCTGTATGCACAGCAGCATACATACCGCGAGCAAAGCCTTCCGGCGGGTTCTGTTCGAACCTTTCGGGATAGGCAGGGAATGGTGTTTAGAATAGAATGTCATAACTGATACTAGACTTTGAAAGGTGAGACATGATTGTTACGATCCTTAATTCCGCAGCATTTTAGTTAAACTTTCTTTATAAGTACTTGGGCAACAAATGGCATGGCAAAGATACAACTTTTTTTTGATTACACAAAATGTGTAACACAAAATGTGTAATCACCCCGCCGACAACCCGCAAAAAAGAATCCCAAGGCAGTCCTCTGCCCTGGGATTTTTTTAGTTTGCTTTGTTAAAGCGTCACGGGCCCGTAGCCCATACACGAGGTGGTTGTCAGTGCCGTGAGGAAAGCTGTGAGGGCGGCTACTACCATCTTCACCGCAATCTCAATCAGTCGTGCCTTCTTCATAATTGTCAATTGTCAATTGTTTTAGTGGAAACCAGTCCCCCTCCCTACTGGGGAGGGAAGGGGTGGGGCTTTTTCATTCTTCATTCTTCATTCTTCATTTTACGGCTCCGGCTGGTTCATTGCCGCCTTGTCGGCGTCAATCTTCTCCTGAGCGGCCTTAGTCCAACCGAGGGTAGCATCCTTGTTGAGCTCCTCCTTGGTGTAGTTGCCGGTGGCGACAGCCAGCAGCTTCATCGACTTGATGGCATTGCCAGTCTCCACGGTCTGACCGTTGATGCGGACAGACTTTGCACCGATCTTAGCCTTCATCACGCCGTAGCGGCTGCAGGCGTTCGAGATGACGGAGCACTTGAAGATGGCCAGGTTGTCAATCTTCACGCAGTTGCCCATCAGCGTCTGCTCGCGAATGGTCTTGACGGCATCAACGAGGATACCCTCGATACTACCGGGCGAGAAGCCGGTGTTGTGCTCGGCCATCAGCTTGGCCAGGTCAGATACGCTCAGCGTCTGCTTGTAGTCGGCACGGGCGTAGGCCTTACCGTACTGTGCGCTGGTAGAGTCGGTGTTCTTGTAAACATTCAGTTGTACCATAATTTTTGATAAGAATTTTTAGTTAAACATATAGAGCCATATACTCCGGGTGGCTTGTCCCGCTTGTCTGTGTGCGCCCACAATTTTCAAAAACAAAGGTACAAAAAATCCCTGAAACCACCAATAATTTTTTGTTAATTTATAAAAAAATATGCACGGTCGCGGTGCGCAATTCTTAAATTTCCTATCTCGTGGAGATAGGCTGCTATCTCAACGAGACAGAGAGCTATCTCATGGAGATACGATGCCATTTTCATGGAGTTACCAGCGGTGGCCAAAAATGCAAAATCCTTATTTGTAAAGGGGAAGTGATTTCAAAAATTCGCATTTGACACT
>JAGCNQ010000066.1 GCA_017645845.1 Bacteroidaceae bacterium | reverse complement strand
TTATAGGAAGTAATGTCTTCAATATTGCCTTTGTTATCGGTACTTGCAGTAGTGTCGTTCCAATGGCTGTCACAGAAATTACTCCGAAAGATTGGAGTGTGCTCATCGGCAGTTGTATCCTGGTGTGGTTTGTAGCTTGGACCGGTCGTAGCCTCAATAAGAAAGAGGGAATTCTATTGGTGCTTTGCTACCTCGTCTATCTCATATCGCTGATTACTAATTAGAAAATGGAAGTAAAAATAAATATCAAAACTAAAACTAACTAGAATATGAAGAATTCAATCAAAATGCTTTTAGCATCCCTTTTCCTGCTCCTTGCTCCTTGCTCCTTGCTTCAAGTAAGTGCTCAGACAGAGGAATTCGCAGGGAAAATCATCAGTCTCGGTGGTAATGCAACCACACTTGAGACAGGAAAGTGGTACGTCCTCTTCAATGGTGTGACATCATCTTATGTTGTTGAAGGTGCAAACAATACTCTGGGCGTCTCTACGTCTTCTCCTAACAGCGTGGATGCACAAACCAACGCCGGCTACCTCGTACAGCTTGAAGAAACTGGTACAGAAGGCAGATATTACCTGAAGTCAGGTTTGGGCAACTACTATTGCAACGTGAATGAATCCCAAAACAACGGAACCAGTGCTACTGTGGCTACGAAGTATTTCTATGCCATTTCATCACTTAGTACTGCAGGCCATTGGTCGTTGCGCAGTCTTGGTCGTTATTACCTGCAGAGCAAAAACGGCAACCTAATTGGTTCTTCGAGTTCTGGAGGAGAAGACAGCGATCGCGATTGGGTATTCCGCGAGGTAACATTCAACGATTTTGGTGACCTCACGGGCAAGGCATACGTCAACTATATCTTGGGCGGCAAAAATATTGTGCGTCTTACCAGTCGCCGCAACTCAAGTGTCCGCCTCTCTGACAACGGCACAAATACTGTAGGTGCTAGTAAGAATGACAATACCCTTGCTCAAGTGTGGCTTCTTGCTAAGTCGGGCAGCGGCTATATGCTTCGTAATGCCCAAACGGGCCGTTATCTGAATGATGACGACAACTTCCGTACGCCCTCTACGACGGCAACGACCATTTACATCCAGTTAAGTCCAAACAACGGAGCTAATGATGCCTACATTAACCTCTCCGAGAAGGAAGACTTCTCCGGCAATGTCTGCCTGAACCTGGGCAACGACGGCACTACACTCTATAAGTGGGCTTATCAGGGCGACTCAGGTTGTGATTGGAGCATCGCGCTCGTCGAGAACTACACGATGCAAGAAGTTGAGGACAACCTGCTTACGTTAGGTGGCCTCTCAGAACCCGTTCCTGGGAAGTACTATCGCATAAAGAATGTAGGTAAGTCGAACTATGTAAACGAGAATATCGGAGCCAATGTCCTCACCTGTGAGGGTAAAGATGCTGAAAAGCTCTCGCAGTACTGGTCACTCGTGCAGGCCTCCAATGGTCGATACTTCTTGCAGAATGTATGCACACAGCGTTACATCGCTCAGCAGAACGGCGCTCTTAGTAGGCAGTATAGCACAACTCCTTCCAGGTCAAGTGCCAGCTTCGTTATCCAAAGGACCGACGATGCAACGTCCATTACTTATTACATACTCGACAACGGTACTACTGGTTTGCATTGCGACGCAAGCAATGTTGTGGTAGGGTGGAGTAACAACAATACCAATAGTGTTTGGGGCTTTGAAGAAGCAGATTTGGATGATGAGTTCATCGAGAATGGACGTGCACAGCTCAATGCATACACCGATCTAGTGCAGCACCTTAGCTCATATAAGGCTTCTCTGTCCCACCTCTTCCAGGACAATGCCTGCACTGTCCTCAAGGACGAGATACAGGCTCTGAGCGATGAGGCTCTTGCAGAGAATGCTGACTTTGCTGCCCTCAACAATGATATGAAGGCTATGGTGCTCAAGGTAAAGAACAACACTTGGCAGAGTTTCACATCCTCTAGTGGCTATACGCGCGAGGGCTTTGAGAAGTTCTTCCGCGTTCGCGATGATTTTAATGTCTATAGTAACTTCCAGCAAATGTCTTGGAACGAGTACACAGGCATGAGTAATGCCTTTGGTAAGCTCTCAGGTCCTACGGGTATTGTCGGCAAGGCTGGCGACATCATCTATATCTATGTTGATGAGGAACCCAACTCTGATTGCACTTTGCAGGTGGAAATTGTGATGGACAGCGAAAGCCCGGGCGACCATCAAACAGGCTCCACAACTAACCTTCAAGCAGGACTTAATACTGTGCTGGTGAGTCAGCCAAGCACAATCTATATTTTCTATCAGCTCAACAATCCCAACAAGTATCTTGCCGACTATCCTGCTGCTAAGATACATATTGAGGGTGGTGAACTGCAAGGTTATTTCGACTATACACGAGGTATGACCAATCAGGACTGGACGCTCCTCTATGAGAAGATGCTCAATAAGAGTCAAGTTGTCAACCTCAAGTGCGACCGCATTGTTTTCGCTATGCTTACCAATCTGGTAAAGAATGCAATCGGCAAGACAGGCGAAGCGGAAGGCTTGATGCGTGTCTGGAACAATTTCATCGAATGCGAAGAAGACTTAATGGGCTTCAAGGAAGATGTGCAAGGTCGCTTCCGCAATGTTTGGAATGCGTTCTCTGTCAATCACGGCTATATGTATTCCACTACATATGGTACCTATTACAGTGACGGAACAATCTCAACCGTGATGAACTATAACACGCTCACTTCAAGCGGCGGTGCCATCTGGGGACCTTCGCACGAATTTGGTCATAACCATCAGGCTTGCTTCAATATCGTAGGTGCTACCGAAGTGAGCAACAACCTTTTCTCTAATGTCAATGTCTTCCTGCAAGGTGTTACCACAACCCGAGGATCAAAGGTGACCGAAACCCTCGAGGACTTTGCAAAGGGTAAGGGATGGTTCGGTATGAGCATTTGGGAACAGACGCGGTTCTACTTCCAACTTTATCTATACTTCCATGCTCAGGGACACAAGCCAGATTTCTATCCTACGCTCTTCAAAATGCTCCGCAAAGATCCCATTCAGAAGCGTACAGGTCCATCCGATGCAAGTCTCACCGATGGCGATGGTAATGTCGTGGGCGGACGCATCACATACGGTAAGACCGACTATCTCCACATGGCCAAGAAGATGTGCGATGCAGCACAACTTGACCTCAGCGAACTCTTCGAGGTGAACGGCATGTTTGTTCCCTACGACAAGTTCTTTGTGGGCGACTATAGTAACTACTGGGTAACGACGACTCAAGCAGACATTGATGAGGCCAAGGCTTACATGGCTCGCTACCCGAAGGCTCCCAGCATCTGTTTCATCGATGACCGCATCAAACCTTCACCTGCTATCTTCGATGGTCCCCTCGAAGGCAAACCTAAGGGCACGAATCGTGTTGCTTACGATGATGGCGAAGTTCCTATCGGCTATGCTGATGTTGGGCAGTGGAGCGACTTCGTTAATGAATACCAGACCAATGGATACTATTATGGCACAACCACCAGTTCGGGTGTGACGAGCTATGTGATAAACGGTACAGGTGCTATCGGCTTTAAGGTTTATGATAAGGATGGAAACCTAGTCTATCTCTCCAACAAGAAGAAATTCTCCTTCCCGTCAAATGTCCAATCAAAGTTGAAGGACGGCTTCAAAATTGTGGCTTGCGAGGCTAACGGTTACGAGGTGCTTGTCCCATACGGGCCGGCTATGTATCGTGGCGAGATGACGGCTTACTATGAAGGTGACTCAATACCTCATACCTTATATTATTATGGTACGGGAACAGCAGGAAAGAGCGAAATGAATCCGCTTCCTGCCAACTCTATTGCATACGTGAAACCTGATCAAACAGAAAGGAAGCAACCCACGGAAGAACTTTTGGCTAATGTTAACGTAGTAGCACCTGACAGCACGGGACAGAAAATTGTTATCGATGGTGACAAGCCATTCTATATTCCGACGGATTTTACAGCCGAGAATCTGACCTTCACCAAGAGCGGCGAAGGTTACCAGGCACTCCGCTTGCCCTTCGGCACATGGGCAGGTCTAGGCATCGTCACCGAGGAAGGTACTGTTGACAATAATCCAAAGACATTCGCTGCCGGTTTGCCTGTCGTCTTCAAGGATGCAGTCACCATCACCGAGAGCGGCAGAGCCCTCCGTAGCGGCATATTCGCCGAGACAGAGAGCGGCTACATCCTTGATCCTGAGGATGTCACTTCCAGAAAATATGCCGAGAACATCTCTCCTTTCACATACGTTTGGGAAGATCCCGATGGCATCAAGGGAGTTCATAATCCAGAGTCCATAGTTCATAGTTCAAATATCTCTGGCATCTACAATATGGCAGGTCAGCGTGTCAGCAAGCCCATCAAGGGCCTCTATATTGTTGGCGGCAAGAAAATGCTTGTTAAGTAATGCAAAAGAAATCATCACAACAGCCGCGTAAAGTGGCTCAAAAACAGACGATGGTCGCCCCTGCCAAGCGTAGGCGGTGGCTGTTGCCTATCCTGCCTGTCTTTTTTGTCCTGACTTGGATATGGGCAGTTTGGTATTACGGCAGTGTCTTTTATATCAGCCGTGAGTATAGTTTCTGGGTTGCAGACACCCGTATCATGGAGTATATTCTGAGCCAGCCATACGGCATCCTCCGTTACTTGGGACGTGCTATGTTGCAGTTCTATAAGTATCCTTGGCTCGGCGGATTACTTTTGGCTCTGATGCTCACGGCAGGGAGCTGGCTGACGGGTTATTGTATGCGGCTGCGTGCTTCTTGGCGAGCCGTCCAGTATCTGCCTGCATTAATCTACATGGCAGTCGTTACCTATCACGGTTTGGACATCTTCTTCGAGGCACGGACAGGCTTGATATTCGGCATCCCGTTTGTCGTACTGGTTATACTCTGCATTTGGGGCATCATGATACGCAGCTTCAGCCGTAAGCCGGTACCTGCCTTCATTGGCATTCCCAGGGATGAGACACCGCGTCAGAACGGCATACAGCTTGTTGTCATT
>JAGCNQ010000065.1 GCA_017645845.1 Bacteroidaceae bacterium | reverse complement strand
TCCTCGAGAACGTAGAAGTGGTAGCTCTGATGTTGGTCATCGGTGGCATCTTCATGCTTTTCTGCGACCGCATCTTCAACAAGGGTAGTGAGCGGACGGAATTGACGGAAGCTCGTGCTTTCCGCATCGGTCTGTTCCAGTGCATCGCCATGATACCTGGTGTCTCGCGCTCAATGGCAACTATTGTCGGAGGTATGGCTCAAAAGTTGACACGCCGTGCTGCCGCTGAGTTCTCGTTCTTCCTGGCCGTTCCGACAATGGCAGCAGCTACCGCCTTGGATGTATTGCAACTGTTCTTTGGCGATGAGGCAGATGCCAGCTGGGCAACGCGCGACAATCTGATGATGCTGGCCCTCGGCTGCGTGGTAGCCTTTGTAGTGGCGCTGTTGGCCATGAAGTGGTTTGTGAACTTCCTAACCAAATATGGATTCAAAGCTTTTGGTGTCTATCGCATAATCGTTGGTATCATCATCCTCGCCCTTTTATGGACAGGGCATTCACTCGTAATGGTTGACTAATGGATTTCATCAACGGGGAAATACTCTACTTCGACAAGCCGCTGACGTGGACCAGTTTCAATGTCGTAAACAAGATACGCGGGCATTTGTGCCGCCGTCTCGGTATGCGGAAACTTAAGGTGGGACATGCTGGCACGCTTGATCCTTTGGCTACAGGCGTGATGGTCATCTGTACGGGACATGCCACGAAGCGCATTGAGGAACTTCAGGCACATGTCAAAGAATATGTTGCCACACTGCAACTCGGAGCCACCACACCCTGTTTCGACCTTGAGAAGCCCATTGACCAGACTTATCCTACGGAACACATCACCGAACCTTTGTTGCGCGAGGTACTGACCCGTTTCCTCGGGCGCATTGAACAGGTGCCGCCTGTATTCTCGGCATGCAAGATAGACGGCCATCGCGCCTATGACCTTGCACGCAAGGGGAAAGAAGTGGAGCTCAAACCCAAGGTATTGGTCATAGACGAGATGGAACTTCTCGACTTCAACCTGGAAAAGATGCAGACCACCATCCGTGTCGTCTGCAGCAAAGGCACTTACATCCGCGCTTTGGCTCGCGACATCGGTCTTGCCCTCAACAGCGGCGCACACCTCATCGCCTTGCGACGTACTCGCGTCGGGGATGTCCGTGTGGAGAACTGCATGAAGGTCGAAGACTTCCCAGCCTGGCTCGAAAAACAAGAAATAGTAAACAATTAAACAGCTAAATCGTTAAATTTTAAATAGGTGATATGAAACTACAGCAATTCAAGTACAAGCTTCCAGAAGACCGCATCGCACAGGAACCTACACCTTTCCGCGACGATTGTCGCCTCATGGTCATACATACCCAACGAGGTATTATTGAACATCATAATACCTTCCGCGATGTCATCAATTACTTCGACGAAAAGGATGTCTTCGTATTCAACGACACCAAGGTCTTTCCTGCACGCCTTTACGGCAACAAGGAGAAAACTGGTGCAAAGATAGAGGTCTTCTTGCTGCGCGAGCTCAATAGAGAGATGCGCCTTTGGGATGTGCTGGTCGACCCTGCCCGCAAGATACGTATCGGCAACAAACTTTATTTCGGCGAAGACGAATCGATGGTGGCAGAGGTCATCGACAACACCACCAGCCGCGGCCGTACCCTTCGTTTCCTTTACGACGGTACCCACGAGGAGTTCAAGCGGGCGCTTTATGCTCTTGGCGAGTCTCCCATACCAAAAGAAATTCTCAGACGTGACGTTCTTCCTGAGGATGCAGAGAACTTCCAAACCATTTTCGCAGAAAAAGAGGGTGCAGTCACAGCTCCCACAGCAGGCTTGCATTTTTCACCCCAGCTCATGAAGATGATGGAAATCAAGGGCATTGATTTCGCCTTCGTTACTCTGCACTGTGGTTTGAGCAATTTCCGCGAGATAGACGTTGAAGACCTGACAAAGCATAAGATGGACAGCGAGGAGATGCATGTTGAACAAGAGGCCTGTGACATCATCAACCGCGCCCATCGAGAGAAGCACAAGATTGTCGCTGTCGGCACTACGGTACAGCGCGTACTTGAAACAGCAGTCTCCACCGACGGCCAACTCAAGGAATATCACGGATGGACGAACCGTTTCATCTTCCCGCCTTTCGACTTCCACTTGGCCGATGCCATGATAGCCAACTTCTACCTGCCCTATAGCACGCTGCTCATGCTGACATGTGCTTTCGGCGGCTACGACCTCATCATGAAAGCCTACAAGGAAGCACTCCGTTACAACGAGAGCGACCCCGAAAAGCGCTATCGCTTCGGTACTTACGGCGATGCAATGCTGATACTGAATGACTGAGCAGAGCTAATTCATAGTTCATAATTCATAGTTCATAGTTAGGGGTTGAAAGAGAGTATTATCAAAGACAAGAGCATGTGCTTTGCTATTCGGGTAGTACGCTGTTATAAGTACTTAGCTGACGAAAAGCATGAATATACTTTGTCTAAGCAAATGCTTCGATGTGGAACAAGTATAGGAGCAAATATAAAAGAGGCATTAAGAGGACAAAGTCGTCCTGATTTCTCAGCCAAAATGAACATCTCGTTAAAAGAAGCCAGCGAGTGCGAATATTGGATAGAACTGTTGAAAAACACGGAATTCTTACCTAAAGACTTAGCTCAATCCTTGTTGGAAGACTGTCAGGAGTTAATTAAGATTCTGACCTCAATCGTAAAGTCAAC
>JAGCNQ010000064.1 GCA_017645845.1 Bacteroidaceae bacterium | reverse complement strand
GAGCAGAATGAGATGACAAAGTCGCAAGTGGCAGCAGCAAGAACCAAAGGATGGAGGCCGCGTTATAAATATGGGACGTTCGGGTATTACGGATACCCGGACTACGAAGGCGTCGATGACACTACAAGCATCAGCGATGCAAAGCATCTAAACGAGGAAGGTAAAACGATAAATGGTAAATTATTTGACCTTGACGGTCGACCTCTCTCCGCCAAGACTGCACGTGGTATCTACATTGAGGAAGGGAAGAAGATTGTGATTAAATAAACCGCTTATACCCTGATTTCTTCCCTCATTTGCAGTTGGAATCTCCTGCAAGTGTAATAGCACGGGTTTTCTCTTTTAACTGAAAAAATTTAGAGTTTCAGTTGAAAGAGAAAATTTTTTCAGTTGAAACGCAAAAACGGCACTATAGGGACTTGAAAATGCCCCAATGAAGAACTGGAAACCTGACAGGGCAAAAGAGAGAATTATAACTTTGTGTTCTCAGAAGATGGTGCTCGCATAAAGCACGGGAATAAGTGGGGAAAAAGTGAGAAAAAAGGGCCTTTTGAAAAGTTCCGAACTTCTCATTAAAAGTTCCGAACTTCTCGCGAAAGGTTCGGAACTTTTCACGAGAAGTCCGGAGCCCTATTTTTGACCCCCAAAAGATGACCCGTTAATAAAGAAACAAAAGAATAAAGTCCCCCTTATTTCATGGGAGCCGAAGGCGGCGTAGCGCTTTCATCAGCACCCCATTGCTTGTTGGGCTGACTGCCCATCTCAAGAATAAGGATGGCACCATTCTCTATGTCCTCTTGACTGAACCAAGGCTTGTTCCAGTTCTTACCGTTAAGAGTAGCACGCTGAATGTACTTATTATCGCGGCTACTTCCTTTGGCAATTATGTGCAACTCCCTGCCTCCAGGCAACTTGACGCGAACATCTGTAAACAGAGGAGAACCGATATTGTAGGCGGGGAAGCCTGGAGTGACGGGATAGAATCCAAGTGAAGAGAAGACCACAAAGGAGGTCAGGCCGCCTCCGTCTTCATCGCCCGGGATTCCCATGACGTCATTGCGGAACCAAGTGTCGAGGCACTGACGGATACGCTTCTGCGTCTTCCAAGGTGCGCCAGCATAATTATATATATAAGGTATATGGAGCGAGGGCTCGTTGGCCATTGTGAACTGGCCTATATTGCCCGTCTGGTCAGGAAGCTGTTCGTAGAACTCGCGCTTACCGCGTCCCATCGGTTCGGCAAAGGTACGATCCAGTTCTTGGGCCATCGCCTCGCGTCCTCCCATCAGGTTGGCGAGGTCGGAGAGGTTATGCTGCACGTCCCAACGATAAGTCCAACCATTGTTTTCGTCGTAAGCCTCACGGGCGCCGATACCGCCGCCGAAGCGGTAGTCGAAGTCGGGAAGGAAGTTGCCGTCCTTGTCCTTCGGATGGAAGAAGTGCGTCTCGGCATTCCAAAGGTTACGGTAGTTGTAGCTTAGAGCGAGGTACTTGGCGGCCTCGTCCTTCTTGCCCATGAACTCGGCAATGCGCGAAAGACACCACTCGTCGTAGGAAGTGCCAAGTGTTACTGCCACCGGCTGACGCTTCTCGAAGCCAGTCACACATGGGTCAGTCTCTTCCTCTCCCTTAGCCAGGGCGGGGATGTAGCCATGCTCCTTATAGAATTTATCTATGCCATCGCCGGCAGGACGACCGCTCCAAGGAGCCAGAGTCTTCTCCTCGATGCCTTTCCTGCAGTACTCGAAAGCACGCTCGGCATCCACATTGAGTCCCTTCCAGAGTGCATCTGCCACCATAGCCACGCCATGATTACTGTTCATGCGCCGCGTATCGCCAGTCATCTCGGGGAATGTGGGCATCCAGTTCGTCCCCATCTGCTCCGCCATGCGGAGGTAACTCTCGATGATGTTCTCCTCCTTCACGGGCTGGATAAGAGCACGCAAAGGATGAGCGGCACGATAGGTATCCCAAATCCAGTCGTCAGTATAGAAAGGCTTGCCTTCGTCACCATGCACCTTTCCGTCGAAAGCGGAGAAGTACTGGCCATCTTCGCTGAGACATACGGGACGCTCGAAAGTGCGGTAGTAAGCAGTGTACATGACGGTCTTCTGGTCGTCAGTTCCGCCTTCTACCATAATATTACTCAGCGTCTCGTTCCACTCCTTGCGCCCGGCACTTGCGACCTTTGCGAGATTGAATCCCTTTCCCTGCTCACGTGAAAGGTTCTTCCTGGCCTGGTCTTCACTGATAAGGGAGATACCATAGCGGAAACAGATTTTCTTCGTTCCGGCCGGGAAACGGATAGCCCTGCAGGCACGTGGCTCTTCGGTTATCCATTCCTCTGATATCTTCCCCTCGCGGAGGAGTCCCCCTCGTTCAGGCTCTACATCGAACTCACCGGAGAAGTAAATCTTCATGTTCCTGCTCAGGCGCTGACTGCCAGAGGAGTGACGGCCATCTCCCTGCATACGCCCGTTCTCTGTGTAAAGAAGAATGGTTGCAGGCTTCAACGGGTCTTGGAAAGTAAACTCGTAAATGGCACTCTGGTGCGAGACGGCAAGGTGGACATTGATACTATTGTCGGCTATCTGTACCTGATAGTCATAGGGTGTAATGTGCTCGTTGTCCCAAGTGACGGGAATGACGCGGTGCAGTTCTTCACCCTGGGTAATACTCAGGCGGAAGGCACTGCGCTCACGATGATTGGTAACAACCATTGGCAGACCGTCCAGCTTTTCGGTCGTATAGTCACCCCGAGTCGGATAGATACGCATCAGACTGTTGGGCAACTGGATTGTAGGGAAACAGGGCACTAAGAGGTGACTGATGCTGCCGATGTAGGGATTAACATAATCGACAGGCTCCGTCTTCAAAGAGGCATGAATGGTAAGGGGAGACAGCACGAGGGCTGCCAGAATGCTTTTCAGATTAATCTTCATAGTTCATTCAGCTTAATTTCAGGCAAAGTTACGAAAAAGATTAGAGATTAGGGATTAGGGATTAGGGATTTTTTCGCTTTTCACGAAAATTCTTCATTCTTCATTCTTCGTTCTTCATTTTTCTTTGTACCTTTGTCGTGAAATACAAAAACTATACAGATATGAGACATATTTCAATACTCCTTCTTTTGTTCGCTTGCAGCCAAGCATTTGCCCAGACAATCAAGACCACCTTCGTAAGCGGCACAGGTCCTAATGATGACGAGGGACCTAAGATGATTTGTGACGGGAACTATGACACAAAATGGTGCATCGATAGCCCCCGCCTGTTGCCCTATTCGATTGTCCTGGACGCAGGAGGAGAAACCAACATTGCCGAATATGGTTTCGTTACGGGTGATGACACCAGTGCCTATCCCGAGCGTAATCCCGTGACCTGGCGCGTAAGCGGTTCCAATGACAAACAGAACTGGACGCTCCTCGACGAGCAGAAGAACAACCGCAGCATAGGCGATGATAACGAAGAGGAGTATCGGTTCCAGCCGACGTTCAAGGGCCAGTACCGCTACTTCCGCTTCGAGTTCATCCGTATGGCGGGAGGCACACGCATCCAGCTTAGCGAGATTAACCTCTACAAGACAGCAAAGACTGCTGTCAAGACGACCTTCGTAAGTGGCTCTGGCCGCGACGGGAAGGAGGGAGCGGCAATGGCTTCCGACGGTCTCCTCTACACGAAATGGTGTCTCGACGAACCCCGTCAGATGCCCTACAACATCGTCCTCGATGCAGGCGAGCAGCTGGCCGTTTCGGAGTATGGCTTTGTTACGGGCGACGACACACACACCTACCCCGACCGAAACCCCATCACTTGGAAGGTCGCAGGTTCCAACGACAAGCAGTCTTGGACCACCCTTGACGAACAGAAGTACAACCGCCGAATGCGCGACGAAAACGAACAGGAGTACCGATTCAAGATAGCCTCCCCTGCCGCCTTCCGCTATTATCGCATAGAGTTCATACGCATGACCGACGGCACGCGACTCCAACTCAGCGAGATTAAGTTCTACAAGTAATATCCTCTGTTCCTGCCACCATCGACAGGAACAGTTGGTGAATACGGGTATCTTCTGTCAATTCGGGATGAAAGGCGGTGACAAGCATGTCGCCTTGTCTGCCACATCCGACGAGGTCTCATTTGCCACATCCGACGAGGTCTCATTTGCCACATCCGACGAGGTCTCATCTGCCACATCCGACGAGGTCTCATCTGGCACATCCGACGAGGTCTCATCTGGCACATCCGACGAGGTCACATTTATCACATCCGCCCCTTCGGGGCACAATCATTATTAAACAACTAACCCAGGGCGCTGCCCTGGGCTATGTGTTTTTGCCCCTTCGGGGCGGATAACCATATAATATTATCTGTTGAATTTGACCGTGCGTCGGCGGCCGTTTAATTCCCAAGTGACGATGTAGAGACCACGGGGCAAATCGGCAAGCGTCGTGCCATCACAGGCACGGAAAGTACGTTGGAGGCGACCTGAGCTGTCGTAAAGGCGTACAGTAAACTTCAATGCACTGATGTTGTCGGTGCCGAAGTGGAGATATCCACTGTTGGGGTCGTAGGCCAATGCATAATCTACACCGTTGAGCTTGTCAATGGCATCAGGATCGGGCTCCACTGTGCCCACAGCAGTGATGTTCCATAGACGGTTGGGGGACGTAGCATTGCGGCTGTCGCTGGTAAAGCTGAGCACTTCTGTACCATCGGATGCATTGCCATTGCGTAAATTGGCAGCGTGCTGGGAGAAGCGACTAATCAGGTTGAAGTGGTTGTCGGCCTGCGCAACGAAGTCCCACTGCTGATGCACACTGAGCGAGTCGCCCTGTGTGATATTGAGCTGCGCCCCAACATTTGTTTCGGGTGTGGACTCACCCTCAGTGGGGTCGTTGAGTGCCAATCCCGTAACGCGGTTGACGACGTATAAATACCCGTTGGAAAGGGGATAAATGCGCCACTGCTGGCTCTCGGCCGCCTCATTGCGGGCATTGCATACTACGGTGTTCGTCTCGGCATTGACATCGAAAACTGTCTCTGCACCTAGATTACTAATGACATAATAGCTGAGCGAATCGGCAGGGAAGTCAGGCACCTTTGGCTGTGGGTCGGAACCGTGTCCATCATCGGGACACAGCGCTGCAAAGGCCCCGTCAAGGAATTCGAGATGATGGTGGATGTAATCACGCAAGTCGTTAACGTATTCATCATAAGTATTGTAGAGCACCACCTCGCGCAAAGTCCTTTGATTGATGGCCCAGCGTTGATAGTTGAGTTCCTTTGACTCGTCGAGGAGTTCTGTAAGGCTGTCTATTTGCTGATTGAGGTAACTCTCAAGGCCATCGTCAACCACTTCCCGGAAGCGTCGGTTGATGAGCCGGGCGAACCACGGGTCTTCCCACATCCGACGTACCCACTTGCGCATATTATCGTAGGCTACATCGGCCATCAACTGGTCTCGCGTATCGCAGCCCATGTCCTCGCGGTTACGATTGTCGTTGTTGTATGCGATGTCATAGTCCCAAAGCGGTCCCCAGTAGAGATGGTCGTCCTGCTGGTCCTTATAGAAATATGTGCTGTAGAAACCATCTACGTTACCGCTTATCTCTGTGCAGAGATACCAATTGGCGAGCGATACCGAATCTACTAAGGGACGATAGCCTTCATCCTTGTCGCCAAAGCTCTCGGAAAAGAGGCGGTTCTCGAAGTCCCTTATGAAATCCCGGATGTAGTCTTTCTGCTCGGAGCCGATTTCGTCCTCTTCGGGATAGTGAATGCGTATGGGTATTCCCCAATCCGTATAGAAGGTAACTTCCGAGTTAATAGCTTCGAGAAGATAACCGCCCGTGATGTCGGAAGCCTCTGTCAGTGGCCAATCTTGCTCAGCGATGTTCACGCGGTGCGGTCTAACCTCAATCTGATCGGAGATTTGATAGGTACCGTCGTAGCGGTCGTTGAAAGTGAGATCCACAAACTTTGCAGCGGGGTTGAACTTAAGTCCCAAGCGTTCGCCCATAAGGCTGGTTACGGCATTGCGGATGAGAGTCTTGTCGCCGTGGTTGGCCAGCAGTGTCCATTTCTTAGCTTTTGCATACCCTTTGCCGAGCAGTTTCTCCTTATTGTGGAACTTAAGCTTGTAAGGCTTCTTGGCCAAGCCCCATGTAGCGTTGCCTCGACCACGTATCTCCAATGAGTCGAAGAAGGTCACTTCGTCATTCTCATCGACGTACCACATCCGGGCATAGACATAGTTTGTCCTGCTGCTTATACCGCGTCCGTTAAAGGTATTGATGTAAACGTGGGGCAGATTGGTGAGTTGCTGTACATCTTTGATATCAGGTTCCGGAGCATCTGAAATCTTCTCCAGTCGCCAGGTAAATTGTGGAACGAGGCTATAATCGGCATTGGGCAGTCCGTCGTAGTCGGTGTCGTCCACGACATTCCAAAACGAATTGGCACCCCAAGACTCATGGGCCGAATTGGTGGCGCGCACAGCATAGGTGTCGCCCAGTTTGTACCACACCTGGCCTTCCCAATTGTCACGGGCAAGACTGGCATTGGTGCGGATGTGCCCTTCATGCAGCATCTGCTCGGTCTGCCCATTCCGGCAGTCGGGATTGGTGAAGTATTGGTCGAACTGCCATCCGGGGGATTTGTACAAATCGCCACCTTCTATCTTGTGGAACCTGAAGCTTCCTGCAGCGTCCAGTTGGTCAATCAACCAGCCGTCATCTGTGAGATAGTATTTTATCGTGCCCTCATCCGTGCCGTTGTGGAAGGTATAGATGTGATATGTCGCCTCAGCTTCTATGGCGGCATTGGCAGCATTGTACTGCTCGTCGGTCACTTCCTGAGCAACTGCACTAATAGCAATTAACGTCAATAACAATAATATTAATCTCTTCATAGCATGTCTTGATAATAACCCAGGGCGGTGCCCTGGGCTAAGTGCTTGTCGGCCTTTCAGGCCACTAGAGTATGACCTTAATGGGAGAGGAGAATATGAAGAAACCGATGCTAAGGACAGGAGAGCATCACTTCTTAGCCTTCTTTGCTACCGGCTTCTTTGCAACAGGCTTCTTTGCAACAGGCTTTGCCTTAGGCGCGGCCTTGGGAGCAGCTTTCTTTGCTGCCGGCTTCTTAGCTACGGGCTTGGCCTTCTTGGGCTCTTCTTTCTTAGCTGCAGGCTTGGTTTCCTTGGGCTTCGGTTCTGCTTTCTTCGGCTTGGGTTCTGCCTTTGGTTCTTCCTTTGGAGCAGGTGCCTCTTCCTCTGGTGAACCAAGTTTCTTGAGACGGGCACGAAGACGACTTATCTCATTGTCTTTGACATTGAGTTCTTCGCCCATATTGGCAATCTGCGTATAAAGGCTGTTCAGTTCGTCGCTCTCCACAGAATCGGGGAACATGTCCTTGACACGCTTGAGGAAGTCGCCCAGAATGTTCATATAGTTTGTGAAGGCGTCGTACTCGCTATCATAGATACCGCGGTAGTTGCCCATGCCATTGTTCTTGGTGGTCATGAAGCGGAAGTTCTCTGTAGCCTGCAAGCGGTCCCAGTCCTGCTGGATGCGACGGTCGCGAGAAGCGAGGATACGGCCCACGATATTCTCGTCGTAGAGTTTGTTGAAAGCCTCGCGTTGCATACCATTGCCGAGCATACTGCTGGTGTCGCGCTCCTCATCGTTCCAGCTGACGGGATAGATGACCTCAAGCGGACTAACCGGCTTGTTCTTGGCAAGTACCTCGGAAGGTGTAGCAAACTGAATGCCCATATCCTTCGCAAGCTTCGGCAGGGCACGGAGGAAGTCAAGGATGTGGCTGCTGAGCGGCTGATAGTAACCGAGTGCGGCAAGCTCCATCATGATGCCCACCACGTTCTCACCTTCGGGAAGGCCTGCAACCCAACCGAGCCACTTGTCGGCCATAAGAGGATATTCCGACCAGGAAGCATCGTTGAACCGAAGTCCGATATCATCACTGAGCTTGTAGTCGCGTAGGATAAGCGAAAGGCGCGAATCCTCAGCACAGGAATAGATGTAGTGCGGACTCTTCCAGCCGAGGATATGCTTTGCGCCCTCCACCATCACGCCTTTGAAGCCCATGTCGGCCACTGTGGCACCAATCTCGTCGTTGTAGATGAGCGAGCTGTTGCGGAAGACCTTCGGATTCTGTCCGAAGAGTTGCTTGATTTTCTTCGCCTGACGCTTTGTCTCGGCGATGAAGTTTTCTGTGTTGCCCAAGGAAGACAGACCATGACTGTAGGGCTCTGCCAGGAACTCTACACAGCCGGAGGCAGCCAGACGACCGAGGAGGTCAAGCATCTCAGGAGCGTACTGTTCGATGAGCTCCAGTGAAACGCCACTGATGCTGAACGCCACCTTGAAGGCTTTGTCATTCTCGGCAATCATGTCGAGCATTGTCTGCAAGGCAGGCCTGTAGCTCCTCTCGAAGAGTTCGCTGATGATGCGTTCGTTCTCATAGTCGTCATAGTAGTAATGATCGGTGCCAATGTCGAAGAAACGATAACGCTTGAGATGTATGGGCTGGTGTATCTCAAAGTATAAGCAAATTGTTTTCATATTTCCTATAATTATATATTATACATTATCTATTATATATTTCGCACTGCATTGAGGTATTCCTGGTTGTCGAACCATCCACGGCCGATGAGTTGGTTGTAGCACTCGCGGATGCGCAAGCCCACCTTCTCCCAGGTAATCTGGTCAACCTCTTTCATGCCCTCTTCTGCCAGATAGTCATGCAGCGCATCGTACTGACAGATACTGTAAATGGCATCAGCCATAGCATTGATGTCCCAATAATCCACCTTGATGACGTTCTTTAGAATCTCACCGCAGCCACTCTGCTTGCTGATGATGGAGGGACAGCCACACTGCATGGCTTCGAGGGGCGCAATGCCGAACGGCTCGCTGACGGAAGGCATCACGAAGACATCGCTGTTCTTGTAGCACTCATAGACCTGTTTCCCACGCTGGAAGCCCGGGAAGTGACAACGGTCTGCAATGCCGTAACTGGCTGCCAGTTCTATCATCGCACTCATCATATCGCCGCTACCTGCAAAGCAAAAGCGGATGTTGCGACTGCGCTCCAATACGCGCTTGGCAGCTTCGAGGAAGTACTCGGGGCCTTTCTGCATGGTGATACGGCCCAGATAAGTCACAACCTTCTCGCCCTTTTTCTTGTTTGGCACGATGCTACGGATTTCTTCGCTGAGCGGATAAACCGCATTGTGCATAGCCACACATTTGCGGGGGTCTTGATGATACTGGTTGATGACCGTCTGCCGTGTAAGTTCGCTGACGCACATGATGCAATCCGCATGGTCCATACCATTCTTCTCGATGCTATAGACAGTGGGGTTCACCTTGCCGCGAGAGCGGTCGAAGTCCGTCGCATGGACGTGGATGCAGAGCGGTTTGCCGCTGACCATCTTGGCATGAACTCCGGCAGGATAGGTGAGCCAATCGTGAGCATGAATGATGTTGAAGTCCTCGCTCCTTGCCAGCACACCGGCAATGATGGAGAAGTTGTTAATCTCTTCATGCAGGTTTCCTGGATAGCCTCCGGCGAAACCAATACAGCCCATGTCGTCAAGACCCTGCAAGTAGTTGAAGTCCGCATAAAGATGGTCGCGGAAGCGGTAGTAGTCCTCTGCCGTATGACCAATGAAACGGTCTTTGATGTTGTCGTACCATACATCCCGCCAAACGACGGGTACCTGGCTCATGTTAATTATCTTGAGGAAACCTTCTTCCTGCCCCGTAGGCTTGGGCATGCAGAAGGTCGTCTCGACGTCGCCTTGCAGGCTCAGTCCCTTGGTAATACCGTAGGAAGCTACGGCAAGACCTCCGTATATCTTGGGAGGGAACTCCCAACCGAACATTAAAACTTTCATATCTGAATCTTAATTAAGAGTTAAGAATTAAGAGTTAAGAAATAATCCTTCTTCCTTCTTTTTTAATTCTTAATTTCATTCTTCGTTGTATTTATCAAGCAGTTTCACGATACGCATGATGCCCGAAACATTCATTGCAAAGCTGATGGCGCCGCGTCCGTGGAAGGGCGGGTTGCCGTCGAAGAGTTCGGGTATGGTACCGATGCAGTGATAGAAGAGTTCCTCCTCATAGCCCACCAGCAGACGGTCCACATAGCTCAATTTGCTCATCCTGTATATCTTCAGGCACGCTTCCATGTAGAATGCAGCAAGCCAGGGCCATGCCGTACCTTGGTGGTAAGCATAGTCGCGCTGAACTTGCGGACCTACATACATCGGGTTGTAACCATGACTCTTCGGCGAGAGCGAACGCATGCCCTTCGGTGTGATAAGCTCCTTAGTGCAGTAGTCGAGCACGCTCTTCTGCTGCACCCTGTCGAGCGGAGAGTAGTCAAGAGCAACGGCGAAGACCATGTTGGGGCGCACATCATAGTTGCGGTAGCCATCTACGCAATAGTCGCAGAGGTAGCCGTACTCGTTGTAAAACATTGGTGCAAAGTTATCAGCACATAGCTTGCCAGCGGTCTCGAGCTTGCGGATGAACTTCTTGTCCTTGACAATGCGGCAGACTTCCGCGCTGAACATAAGAGCATTGTACCAAAGGGCATTGATTTCAACGATGAAGCCTGTTCTCGGAACGATAGGCCGTCCGCCTGCAGAACTGTTCATCCAAGTGACAGCCTTATCGCGGCCTTCACAGCTGACGAGGCCGTTCTTCTCAACTTTGAAGTTGGGATGTTTTCCAGCGCGGAGCCACTCCATTACGTCCCATAATAAGCGGCCATACTTCTCAATGCATTTCTCCATCGAAACAAAGTTGGCATACTGCTGAATACACCAAACAGCCCAAAGCAGGACATCGGGATGCTCTATCTCAGTGACGCTGACGCTGAGCGGCTTTCCTTCAATGAACTCGCGGATGGCCTTCTCTGCAGTGTTCATGACAGCCTCGAACTTATCCACTTCATTGTTAGTGAGGGTCAAACCAGGCAGCGAAACGAACATATCGCGGGCTCGGCACTTGAACCAGGGATAACCTGCCAGCACATAGTCCTCGTGTTCGCGATGAACGATGAACTGGTGGGCACTGTTGACCAACGTATTATAGAAGTTGTCACGGGGAGTACGAACACTAACTTCAAAGTCCGCCAACTCTGCCAGGGTGTCTGTATTAATCTCTTCTATGCCAGCTGCAAAGACTACGCTCTCGCCCTTCTTGATGCTGAACTCGAAATAACCAGGTACATAAAGATCCTCGGTGCTGGCATAGCCACGCTCCTGCTCCTTGGGATACTCCAGACCGCGATACCAGTCGGGACGGAACACGAATTCATTTTCCTTGTTAATCTGCATGTAAAGCGTAGGGTATCCTGGATACATACAAGTCGAGATGCCATTCTGCACCATATTGTAGTTACGGTTCACACCAGCGTTCTCATGCGTGAACTCACGGACACTGCGGAAGGCAAGGAACGGCTGGAGACGCAGTGTCGTCTCACTGTGTGCATCGACCAGCGTATAGCGGATGATGATGCGATTCTCGAAGTGCTGGAACATCTGTTCGCGCTTCAGGATGACACCGCCCACACGATAAATCGTAGTGGGTACCTGTAGGGAATCGAACTCGCGAATGTACTTATGCCCACGTGGGCTGAAGTTGTCTCCGTTATATTTGTGAAGACCTAAATTGAACTCGGCACCATGCTGAATAACAGTGGCATCAAGGGATGACAGCAGGACGTGGTTCTCGTCATCAAGCTCAGGCACTGGCACCACAAGCAGGCCATGATACTTGCGCGTATTACAATCTACCAGTGTAGTGCAACTGTATGCGCCAGAGCGATTTGAGCGAAGCACCTCCTTTGGCAGGGACTCTGCCAAGTTCGTCATCAACGTCTTGTCGAAACGTAAATAGCTCATCTTATATAATTATTAAATCATAATTCATAATTGAGGAGTTAAGGGAGGAAGTTAACTTCCTTTTAGTATTTCTTGCACGTAAAATTACACAATTTCCCCTAATTACGAAAACATTTCCACCCTTTTTCTTTTGCAGAGCACAAAATAAATAGTGAAAGTGTGTTGTATAACACAAAAAGCCTCCAACAAAGCACATAAAACAAGAGTTTTTCTCTTCCTTCCTCCATCCTGCAATGCTGCACGCTCGCAGATGTTTGCCCTAGTTGTATAATTCACCACGATAATCCGATACGTTCGCTACTATATACGACCTGAATTCTCGTTTTATTAATATCATGGGATTATTCATTTGTTTTTAATACCCCTTTACCGGTTTTTTTCTAGTAGATTGGCAAATAAATCAGCAAAAGATGTTTTTAAACACAAAAATGTTTGACTCGAAACTTTAAATTGTGTAAATTTGCAAGAAAAATCAACTCTGAATTGAGATTAGAGATTTATAAGGAATTGTATTTTTTGAGTTTGATAATGAATACGGACTATGATTAAGAGGGAAGAAGTTCTCGGGAAACTGCCCGACTTGGACAATTTGCTGACACCTGGGGAGCGCGAACAAGTGCTAAAGGAGATGCAGGTACACGCATATCGTAAGAATGAACCTATCTATAGTGAGGGCGACAAACCATCACATCTGCTTTGCCTCATCAGCGGCAAGGTGAAAATATACAAGGATGGTGTGGGCGGCAGAGCTCAGATTGTGCGAGTAGTGAATGCAGTGGAATATTTCGGTTACCGAGCTGCCTTCTCAGATGAGAACTACATCACCGCGGCTGCAGCATTTGAGTCTTCTGTTATTGCCACCATACCCATTGACCTAATACGACAGCTCATTATGCGCAATCCGCAGCTGGCTTGGTTCTTCTTGCGCCGTCTGGCTAAAGCCTTGGGACGTAGCGATGCGCGCACCGTCAATCTCACTCAGAAACACATACGCGGACGTCTGGCGGAAAGCATCCTTTTCCTCAAGGAGAGTTACGGCGTGGAAGAAGACGGCTGTACCCTGAGTATCTCTCCCAGTCGTGAGGATATGGCAAACCTCAGTAACATGACGACCAGCAACGCCATCCGTACACTGAGTGTCTTTGTCCAAGAGAAACTCATCTCCCTTGATGGGCGCAGGATAAAGATTCTTGATGAGCCTGCCCTACAGAAGACTTCCAGGATAGGATGAGGAGAAATCTTAGTTTACAATTCATAGATCATAGTTTAGAGTTCATAGTTATGAAGCGATATATTTCTCTTTTGATGGTGTGGGCGGTTTGCCTTTGCAGTTACGGCGAGAGGGTTAAAATAGCTGGTACTATCGGGGACAAGGCTGTGAAGGCCTATCGATCGAAAATTCCGCAGCAAGCCGAAGGTTATTACCTGAAGGTCACTCCAACAGAAATTGTTGTGGCCGGGCGGGACGAAAGCGGGACGTTCTATGGGCTGCAAGCCGCAGAAGAAATTGAAAATAAAATAATAAAAAAAGAAAAATTCAAAGAGGTTCTTCCCCTGAAGGGGGATGGAGAGTCTTATGAAATTCGCGACTGGCCAAGTGTCAGCTGTCGAGGTGTCATTGAGGGTTTCTACGGCAATCCCTGGAGCCACGAAGATCGCTTGCGCCAATTCGAGTTCTACGGACAGCACAAACTGAACATATATGTATATGGACCGAAAGACGACCCCTACCACCGTGCCCATTGGCGCGACCCTTATCCCGAAGATGAGGCTGCAAAGTTGCAGGAGCTTGTCCAAGCGGCTCACCGCAATAGGGTACAATTCGTATGGGCCATTCACCCAGGAGGCGACATCAGGTGGAACCTGCAAGACAGCCTTGCTGTGGTAAAGAAGCTGAACATCATGTACGACTTGGGCATCCGTACCTTTGCTGTCTTCTTCGATGACATCAGCGGAGAGGGCGCAAAGGCTGAGAAACAGGCAGGGCTGATGAACTATCTGACCGATGCCTTCGTAAGAAAGCACAAGGATGTGGAGCCGCTCATCATCTGCCCCACCCAGTACAACAAGGCGTGGAGTGGCGGCGACTATCTCTCTACGCTTGGCACGAAGATGTATCCTGAAGTGCGCATCATGTGGACGGGTAATAGTGTGGTCGATATGATTGAGCGCAACGATATGGAGTGGATTAATGCACAAATCAAGCGCAAGGCGTTCATCTGGCTTAATTACCCGGTCAACGACTATTGCCAGAGCCGTCTGCTCATGGGGCGAACCTACGGAAACGGACTTGACATCAGCGACCTTGTTTCGGGCTTCTGCAGTAATCCGATGGAGTATGCCGAAGCGTCCAAGCTCTCGCTCTACAGCATTGCCGACTACTGCTGGAATATGCCTGCCTACGACGACCAGTCTTCTTGGGAAGAGGCCATCAACGAACTGATGCCGACAAGCCGCGAGGCGTTCCACTTCTTCTGCGAGAACAACGTCGATTTGGGCAAAACGGCTCATGGCCTCCGTCGCGATGGCGAGAGTCCCGAGTTCGGAAAGATTCCCAACGAGGAATATTTCTCACGTCTTGTGACCGAAGCTGATGCTTTGCTCGCCGACAGCATCTCCCAGCCAGAGATGCTCAGGGAGATAGCACCCTGGGTTGAGAGCATGAGGTTGCTCGGGCAGAGAGGTCTTCAGGTCACAGCGATGCAGAAGGCCATGCAGGAATCTGATTCGATCGGTTTCATCGGACATTTTCGTGTTTTGCAGTATCTCGAAGAAAAGCAAAAGGCAATCATCAGCCGCAACTACGAGGGCTCTATCGTCAAGGCAAAGCCTGTCGTGAGCGGCAGCGTGGTGACACCTTGGGTAAACGAGGAAGCCATTCGGCTCGTCAAGGATTACAAGAAGCACTTTACATACGGTCGTGAGTTCTTTCCTGCACAAGTCATCGAGGACGGCTCATATTATATTAAGGTAGATGGGAAGTTCCTGACCGATGTCAATGCTTCTCCCGACCGGGTCGGTGATTTTCCTGTTTTTGTAGTAGAGGCAGATACCATCAATCCGCAGCGACAGCTTTGGAATATCGAACTTGTGCCGGCCACAGGTCGCTATAAGATAACAAATGCTCAAGACGGACGGTACATCAATGAGATAGGCACTTTCTGGAAGGACAAGAACACAAAACCCTTCAATGAGGAATGGAACACCTATATCATTGTCAAAACAGAATGCGGCTACACCATCCAATGCGCTGGCCGTGCCGGCTCCGACTTCTGGAGCACTGATGCTGACCGCATCACAAACGACAAGAAGGGAGCGGTGTTCCAGATAGAAAAATAGACCAAGACGAAAAAACGCCAACAACTCTTCCATGTTCAAACTTAAATTCCTTATCCTCTTCTTTATCTCTCTTTCTGCTTATGCACAAGACTATGATGCTATTCGTCAGCAATGGCGCGACTCGCTCTGTGCAGCAACGGCGAATATTCTGCGAGACAGCATCATCCGTCAGGACGGGGACAGCATGAAACTCTGGTGGACTGTCTATGGTGAAAAGCCTACTGACGGTCGCAGTCTTTGGATCAGTCTGCATGGAGGAGGAGGAACCACACCTGCAATCAACGACCAACAGTGGCGCAACCAGAAATATCTCTATCGCCCTTCGGAAGGTGTTTATGTCGCTCCACGTTCTCCACTTGAAGCATGGGATATGTGGTGTCAGCAGCCCATAGACAGCATGTATCGTGTCCTTATCCGTACGATGGTTGCCCACTATGACGTCAATCCTGACAAAGTCTATCTGCTGGGCTATTCAGCTGGAGGCGACGGTGTGTGGCGGATGGCACCCCGGATGGCCGATCATTGGGCTGCAGCCAGCATGATGGCAGGGCATCCTGGTGATGTGCGCCTTGAGAATCTCCTCAATACACCCTTTATGATATGGTGTGGAGCCGAAGATGCAGCCTACAATCGCAACAGGCTTGACCGAGAGCGGGGATTACAGATGGACTCCCTGCAACGAACATGTCCTGATGGTTATGTGCATGAAACACATATCATGGAGGGCAAGGGACATTGGATGGACCGCGAGGATGCCGCAGCTCTTCCCTGGATGGCTCAATATCAGCGTCAAGCCTGGCCCAAACATGTAATCTGGCAGCAGGAAGCTGTGCTGAGACCCACCTTCTATTGGTTGTCGGCTCCTCGTCAGGAACTGCAACGAGGTAAGCGCGTTGATGCTGTGGTTCAGAAAAACATTATCAATATTTCTCGTTGCGACTACTCAGAGTTGACACTATACCTGAGCAGTGAACTGGTTGACCTCTCGAAGCCTATTACCATCAAGTTTCGCGGCAAAAAAGTTTTTCGAGATCGGTTGAAGCCAAGCGATAAAATCTATCGCCAAACTCTCCACCTTCGCCAAGATCCCCGCTTTGCCGCTCCCTGCCAAATAACAATTAAGTAGAATTGGAAGCAGTGCAAAGGGCTCAATCTACATCATAGTAAATCTGGGCCGAGCGGTAGGCTGATTGGGTGAGAATTTGGTTTTGGAGGGCGATAAGACGTTGGCGGACTGCGGACATGGGGGCTGTTAGCTCTATTTTCAGTATCAGTTTACGGATGTGCATGAGTTGTACGCGAGCTACCGGTGGTGTGTCAGGTCCCAGTACTCTCTCTCTAAAGACCTGCTGCAACAACGCGGCAAAATCCGTCGATAATTTCTCTACAACATTCTCATTACGATGCTTAAGGTATATGAAGACGATGCGGCAGAAAGGCGGATAGCGGAAAAGTTCGCGTTCCTGCATTTGCTCGGCGTACATGCCCTCATAGTCATGCGACACGACTTGCTGGACAATCGTGTTGCCAGCGTCACGAGTCTGTAACACCACATGTCCGCTGTAGCCTTTCCGGCCCGCTCTGCCTGCCACTTGTTCCATCAGTTGGAAGGCACGCTCATAGCTGCGGAAATCAGGCTGCGAAAGCATCGTGTCGGCAGAGAGGATGCCCACAAGACTGACACGGTCGAAGTCTAGGCCCTTGGTGACCATCTGTGTGCCGATGAGAATGTCGGTATTCCCCTGTTCAAAGTTGTGCAGTATCTGTTCGTAGTTTTGTCGGGAGCGCGTCGTGTCGAGGTCCATACGTGCAATGCGGGCCTCAGGGAGGATGCTTTGCAACTGCTCTTCTATGCGCTCTGTCCCATAACCTCGGCTGTAAAGCTCATGCTCTCCGCAATTAGGACAGATGGGGGGAATAGCATAAGTCGCACCACAATAGTGACACACCATGCCGCTGCTGCTGAATGAGGCTCTGCACCCCCGATGAACCGTGAGGCTGACATCGCACTTCTCACAGCGTGGTGTCCAACCACACACGCGGCACTCCATGACGGGTGCATAGCCTCGCCGGTTCTGAAATAGGATGACCTGCCGACGTTGCTCCAAAGCATGTCGTATGTGGGCAAGCAATTGTGGAGAAAAGACGCCTGTCATCATTTTCTTTCGACGCATTTCCTGCACATCGACAATTTCAATGGTAGGCAGGCTGAGACCAGCATAACGTGTCTTTAAAACAACAAGACCATACTTACCGCTGAGAGCATTGTGGTACGATTCGAGGCTCGGTGTTGCAGAACCTAGCAAAGTCTTTGCTCCAACTTGTGCAGCAAGGACGAGAGCTGCGTTACGGGCATGATATCGGGGTGCGGGGTCTTGCTGCTTGAAAGAAGTCTCGTGCTCCTCGTCAATAATGACCAAGCCGAGCCGTCGGAAAGGCAAAAAAATGCTACTACGAACACCTACCACAATATCATAGGGTGTATCGGAAAGCATCTTCTGATAGAGTTCCACGCGCTCGCTATCGGGGTAGCGTGAATGATAGACACCCAAACGGCTTCCGAAAACACGCCGCAACCGCTCGGTGAGCTGAGCGGTCAAAACTATTTCAGGAAGCATGAAGAGCACTTGTTTGCCCTCGGCAATGGCTTGCTGTATGAGATGGATGTAGATTTCTGTCTTGCCACTGCTCGTTACGCCATGAAGCAGACAGACATTGTGCCTCTGCCACTGACTTATGATGCTGTCCATTGCCTGTTGCTGCGGTTCGGTCAAGAGAGAGCCCCTGCCCTCTCCAAAAGGAAGTACTATTTGGGTACGCTCTACAGACTTGGCGTATGTTTCCAAAATACCCTTTTGGCAGAGTTCACGAAGAATTGCATCCGAACAACCGGACTTTTGCAATAGTGATTGTTTCTCTACAGAAGATGTCGCTAATTCAAGAAAGCAAGTAAGCAGTGCTTCCTGTTTGGGTGAGCGATGCAGCAAATCAAGTGCTTCATGCAGACGAGCCTCGGAAGAAAAGGTTTCTGCCATGCGCACACACATAACCGTCTTTGACTTATAGGTGCGCCGGAGTTCTTCTTTCACCCGCACTGCACCTTTTTCCAAAAGACTCTTTACGATAGGGAGAATGTTTTTCAGCCCTGTTTCTTTCTGTAAGCTTGCTAGTGTCTGCTCAAATCCCCGACCTCCCTTTTTTATGAGCGCATGCCAGACCTTATCCTCATTCGGCGTAAAAGGTTTCTCTGCTTCCCATTCTTCATTTAGCAAAACCGTACTTTCACTCTCCAGTTTGAGGCCAGAAGGTAGGGCCGCCTTAAGGACATCGCCAAGAGCGCAAAGATAGTAATCGGCAATCCACCGCCAAAGGTGCATTTGCCCGGGTAAAACAACAGGTGCAGAATCGAGTATTTCGGAAATGGGCTTGGTTGGATAGGATGGCTTTTCACTGTGCAGGCGTACTACAATAGCCGTATAAAACTTCCTACTTCCAAAAGGTACAATAACGCGACAGCCCACCTGCAGCAGTGTCTTAAACTCAGTCGGCAAAGTGTAGGTAAAGGTTCCCTGCAACGGCAGGGGCAGTATGACATCAGCATATTGTAGCATTGTGAGCACAAAAGTACAATAAATAATTTAAAACTCAAAATGAATTACACATATTTATTAATATATATTATCATCGAAAGGCTCTGACGACATTGCACACGAAACCTTGTTTGTGCACATAAACGGGTAAAATGTGCACTATTCACCATTTTTTTATGCTGAAGTATTGCATATGTGCTCAAAATGTCGTTACTTTGCACCGCCAAAAAGCGAGACACTCTCTAGCTCCTTTAGGAGAACATAAAGAGAAAACAATAATTTATCAATTATAAATTTTAAAAATTATGTCAGAAATTGAAGCAAAAGTAAAAGAGATTATTGTTGACAAGTTGGGCGTAAATGAAGAAGATGTTACCCCTGAAGCATCTTTTACCAACGACCTTGGTGCTGACTCTCTTGACACCGTAGAACTGATTATGGAGTTTGAGAAGGCATTTGAGATTACTATTCCCGACGACAAGTCAGAGAAGATCTCTACCGTTGCTGATGCAATCGCTTTCATCGAAGCCAACAAGTAAGTTGACCCTCGCTCCCTTTTTGGGGTAGGAAACATAGGAAAGAAAGACTTTCATGGAACTGAAAAGAGTTGTAGTGACAGGTATTGGTGCCGTCACTCCTTTGGGCAATAATGCTGCGCAAACGTGGCAGAATATGCTTGCGGGTGTGAGCGGTGCGGCACCTATCACACATTTCGACGCCTCTAAGTTCAAGGCACAGTTTGCCTGCGAGGTGAAGGACTTCAATCCTGAGCAATTCATCGACCGTAAGGAAGCCCGCAAGATGGACCCCTACTGCCAGTATGCCCTCTCTGCAGCTATTATGGCCGTAGAAGACAGCGCAATGGATTTGGAGAAAATCAACAAGAATCGCGTGGGTGTCATTTTCGGTGTTGGCATCGGAGGCATGAAGACCTACGAAGAAGAGGTGACCGCATACGCCAAGACAGGCGAGACAATTGGTCCCAAGTTCAACCCTTTCTTCGTACCTAAGATGATATCCGACATCTGTGCCGGTCATATCAGCATAAAGTACGGATTCCATGGTCCCAACTACATTACTTCCAGTGCTTGTGCCTCTTCCTCCAATGCGCTTGCCGATGCTTTCAACCTCATCCGTTTGGGTAAGGCCGATATCATCGTAAGTGGAGGTGCCGAAGCTGCCATTACCGCTGCTGGTGTGGGTGGATTCACTGCTATGCATGCCCTAAGCACGCGCAATGACGACCCCAAGACTGCCAGCCGGCCCTTCAGCGCAAGTCGCGATGGCTTCGTGATTGCAGAAGGTAGTGCAGTGCTCATTCTTGAGGAACTAGAGCACGCCAAGGCTCGTGGTGCAAAAATTTATGCAGAGATGGTTGGTGCTGGCATGAGTGCCGATGCACATCACATAACTGCATCGCACCCCGAAGGTCTCGGAGCAAAGCTTGTCATGGAGAACGCACTGGAAGATGCAAACCTTCAGCCTGCCGACATTGACTACATCAATGTACACGGCACATCGACTCCGGTGGGTGACATCAGCGAGTGCAAAGCTATTCTGGCTGTCTTCGGCGAGCATGCTTACAAACTTAACATCAGCAGTACAAAGTCTATGACCGGGCATCTGCTCGGTGCTGCTGGGGCCATTGAGGCTATGGCCAGTGTTATGGCTGTCAACCAAGACATTATACCTCCTACCATCAACCATAAAGAGGGCGACGAAGACCCCGAGATTGACTACAAGTTAAACTTCACCTTCGGTCAGGCACAGAAGCGCACCGTAAGGGCTGCTCTGAGCAATACCTTTGGATTCGGAGGTCATAACGCCTGCGTCATTTTCAAGAAATACGCAGAATAGAATAAGGCCGTGTCAGCCGTTCTTCGTTTTATCCAAGCGCAAGCGGAAAACCTGATAGACGCGATAAAGTTTCCTTTCCGTAAGGAAAAGGGACTTTATCGCGCTTTTCATAAGATGATGGGCTTCTATCCACACAATATCAGTTTCTATCAGGAGGCTTTGATGCATAAGTCCATGTCGGCACATGCTAAGAGCGGTACCCCGCTCAACAACGAACGGTTGGAATTCCTGGGCGATGCTGTGTTGAGTGCTGTTGTGGGCGAGGTTGTCTATCATCATTTCCCGCGTAAGCGCGAAGGTTTTCTAACTAACACCCGTAGCAAAATCGTTCAGCGTGAGTCACTTGGCAAACTGGCAGCCGATATAGGCCTCGACAAGCTTATCCGCTCCAACGAACATAACCAAATGCACAACAGCTACCTTGCAGGAAATGCATTCGAGGCACTCATTGGCGCCATCTATTTGGACAGGGGATATGCCCACTGCAAGAGCTTTTTCACGGAAAAGATTCTCCACAGCCTCATTAACTTGGATAAGGTGGCATATCAGGAAGTGAACTTCAAAAGTAAGTTGTTGGAGTGGTGTCAGAAACACAAAGTCGACCTGGAATATGTCCTGCTGGCAGAAACCAAAGCAGAAGACGGATCGCCGCTCTTCAACTCCAAAGTCGTTATCAATGGCTTTGAATGCGCTCGCGGAAAAGGATACTCCAAGAAGGAAAGCCACCAAAAAGCCAGCAAAAACGCGCTGCATCGCCTCAAACACGACCGCCTTTTGCATGATGAACTAACTGGTAAGCCCTAGGAAATTAGGAGACCCAATAATATGTCATTAACAAATATCATACGCCCTATCTTCACTCCGCGCCGCCATAAGCTCGACTTTTATGTCACAGAAGCAGAGGCGCTACAGCGAAAGGCTCTCAAGCGACTACTAGACAAAGCTAGCCAGACCGAATGGGGAAGGACACATGGATACCGCAAGGACCTCAGCTACGAGGATTTTGCCCGTCAGACTCCCCTTAATACCTATGAAGAACTGAAGAGATTTATCGATCGCATGAGGCACGGCGAGAGCGATGTTCTATGGCCGGGTAGGGTGAAGTGGTATGCTAAATCCAGCGGTACGACGAATGACAAGAGCAAATTTATTCCTATCAGTCGTGAAGGTCTGCATGATACTCATTATGCTGGCGGTAATGATGCTGTAGTATGGTATTTGCGTAATAACCCAAAGAGTCGGGTGTTCGATGGTAAGGCTCTCATTTTAGGCGGCAGTCATGCCCCAAATTATAACCTGCCGGGTAGTCTTGTGGGTGACCTCAGTGCCATTCTCATCGAGAATATCAATCCATTAATTAATTTGGTGCGTGTTCCGAAGAAATCCACAGCTCTGCTCAGTGACTTCGAGATAAAACGCGACCGTATTGCCCGAGAGGCAATGAAGCAGAATGTCACGAATCTGAGTGGTGTTCCTTCTTGGATGCTTTCTGTCTTAAATCGTATGATGGAACTCAGCGGCAAACAATATCTCAATGAGGTGTGGCCTAATCTGGAAGTATTCTTTCATGGTGGTGTTGCCTTTACACCCTATCGTGGACAATACCAGCGCCTTATCCCATCGCCCGAGATGCACTATATGGAGACATACAATGCCTCCGAGGGATTCTTTGGCATACAGGACGACCCTAACGACGCTGCAATGAGTCTGATGGTTGATTATGGCATCTTCTACGAGTTCATTCCCATGGACGAGTTAAATAACCCGGAGCCTACTGTTGTTCCCCTTACGGGCATAGAAACAGGACGTAACTATGCAATGGTAATCTCTACTTCCTGCGGTTTGTGGCGATACATTATCGGCGACACGATACGCTTCACACAGCGTGACCCGTATAAATTCATCATCACAGGCCGTACGAAGTCTTTCATCAATGCCTTCGGCGAAGAACTGATAGTCGATAATGCTGAGAAGGGATTGGCCGAAGCCTGCAAGCAGACTGGGGCAGAAGTACTGGAATATACTGCAGCGCCGGTCTTCATGGATGACGAGGGAAAATGCCGCCATCAATGGGTGGTAGAGTTCAGCCGAGAGCCGGATAGTCTCGCACTATTTGCCCATATTCTCGATGAAAGTCTGCAACATATAAACTCCGACTATGAAGCCAAACGTTACAAGAACATAACCCTTCAGCCGCTCGAACTCATCAAGGCGCGTCCGGGGGTCTTCAACGACTGGCTCAAACAGATAGGCAAATTTGGCGGACAGCACAAAGTGCCGCGTCTTTGTAACAATCGCGACATTATAGATCAAGTGTTGGCGTTGAATAAAGTTGAGAGTTGAGAGTCTAAAGACTATCGTATATTGTTTGTTTTTTAACGTTCACTGGTGAAGGCGAAACATATCCTTGTAGGGTTGGGGTTGCTCCTACTGGTCGCTTGCGCAAGCATCGGGGCTCCCGACGGTGGTATCTATGATGAGATTCCGCCAAAGGTTGTATCGTCAAATCCTGCTGACCGCTCTCTCAACAACACCAGCCGTAAGATGCAGATTCGCTTCAACGAATACATCAAATTGGAGAATGCCAACGAGAAGGTCATCGTTTCCCCACCCCAAATAGAGCCTGCAAATATCCGAGCTGACGGCAAGAGCGTGAAAATTACGCTCTACGATAGTCTGCAGCTCAACACAACCTACACAATCGACTTCAGCGATGCCATTACCGACAACAACGAGGGCAACCCGATGGGATACTACACCTACAGCTTCAGTACAGGTACGGAAATCGATACAATGGAAGTTTCCGGTGCTGTGCTTGCTGCTGAGAATCTCGAACCGATAAAGGGAATGCTTGTCGGTCTCTATCCCGTGGATTCTCTCTTCAACGACTCCATCCTCAAACAGAAGCCATTCACTCGTGTCTCGCGTACCAATGGTGCCGGTCGGTTCTGTATTAAGGGTATCAAGCCCGGGAAGTACCGCGCCTTTGCCCTTGAAGACAAGGATGGAGACTTCCTTTTCTCTCAGAAGAGCGAGCAAATAGCCTTCCTGAAGGACACCTTCACAACCTATTGTAAGCCTGACCTGCGGATGGATACCATCTGGCGCGACTCCACCCATTTCGACTCCATCCTCGTTGTCCCTTACATCCATTATTATCCCGATGACCTGGTGCTCAACGCATTCCTCGAGGCAGGACAAGACCAGCATCTGCTCAAGAAGGAACGTCCTAATCCCGATATCTTCCAATTGTATTTCACTGCACCAGCCGACTCCCTGCCAATCATTCGTGGCCTGAACTTCGACGAAAAGTGCCTCGTGCCAGATGCTTCGCTCCACAACGATACCATCACCTATTGGATTACCGACACAGCCTTTACGCACCGCGAGGACACCATAAAGTTCGAACTTACGTTCCTGGAAACGGACTCATTAGGAATGCTCCAACCAAGTACCGAGTTGCATGAGCTGGTGCCTAAGACAACCTGGGAGAAGATACAGAAAGATCAGCAGAAACAGATAGAGGAATGGAAAAAGCAACGCGAGAAGCAGATGAAGAAAGCTAAGGGGCTTTTGCCTCCAGAGGAGAATCCTTTCGAGAAAACATTCCTGGATTTCTCGCCAAAACCTTCCGGAAATCTCGACCCCAACCAGAATGTACACTACATAGCCAATCAGCCCATAGCCAGTGTTGATACGACGCGGATACATTTTTATATAAAGCAGGATACCAACTGGTTGCCCGAGCCCTTCCTCTTCCTTCCGGATCGCGATGTGAAGTCCTATACGCTCTACGCGGAATGGGAGAAAAAGCGCCAGTATCGCCTCGTCATTGATAGCGCAGCCGTTGTAGGCATCATGGGCTATCATTGCAAATCAATCAAAAACGACTTTTCCATCAAGGACGATGATGCTTACGGTTCACTCTTCGTGCATGTCATTATCCCAGACTCAGTTCTTTTGGCAGATTCGGCCCAAGTTATTGTACAGTTGTTGAGCAAGAGTGACAAATGTGTGGCAGAGCGTTCTGCGGAAGCAGATGGAAGAGCCGACTTCTTCTTCCTGAAGCCAACTGAATATTATATGCGTTGTTTCATCGACAGCAACGGAAATGGCGTATGGGATACCGGCGAATACCTTTCCGGGCGGCAACCCGAACAGGTCTTCTACTTCCCGAAACCCATCTATGTGAAGGCGAAATGGGACATCGAACAGGACTGGGCTCCTTTCGAGATTCCGCGGTTAGGGCAGAAGCCTTTGGAGATTACCAAGCAGAAGCCGGACAAGAAGAAAGATATCAAGCAGCGCAACAAAGAGCGTGAACGCCTGAAACGGGAAGAGAAGAAGAATAGGAGTTAGGGATTAGGATAAAATGAGGTCTATTGTCAGGTTTATAATTCTTGCAGTTTTTGCATTTCCTTGCTGTCAGGCAGTCCGCGCTCAGTGTGCGGCAGAGAATACAGCCTTCCAATCGGGCGAGGTGCTGAACTACGACCTTTTCTTCAACTGGAAGTTCATTTGGGTCAATGCCGGCACTGCCACTATGGACATCACCCAGACGAAGTGGGAGGGCAAACCTGCCTTCAAGAGTCATCTCATAACCCGTACCAGCGAGCGCCTTGACCGCTTCTTCATGATGCGCGATACGATGCAGAGCCTCATCACAGAGGACATGACACCACTCTATTTCAAGAAGGGAGCCAACGAGGGCGGACGCTACTATGTGGATGAAGTGTGGTACTCCTACCCGAACGGCAAGCCGCACCTTCGCCAGCGTTATCAGAACCGCGAAGGGAGAGTGATCGAGAAGACATACGACAGCCCCAAGTGTCTCTTTGATATGATGAGTATGCTGCTAAGGGCACGTTCTTTCCGGGCAGAAGACTTCCGTAAGGGCGAAAAGGTACATTTTCCGATGGCAGACGGGCACAAGGTGGAGAACATAACGCTCATCTACCGCGGACGCGAGAATTTCCGTATGAAGAGCAACGGCATTACCTATCGTTGCCTCGTCTTCTCTTTGGTAGAGTATCCTGGGGGGAAGGAGAAGGAGATAATCACCTTTTATATTTCCGATGACGAGAACCACATTCCCGTCCGTCTCGACCTCTTCCTGCGTTTTGGCACAGCCAAAGCCTATCTCAGCAGGAGTAAAGGCCTCCGTCACGAGTGTACTTCTATTGTTAAGAAATAGGAATTACCTCCTCAGCCTTGATTTCGATGGTAGCTGAACATGCGCCAGGGATGCTGACAATAAGGCGTCGGGCGCGGTGACCTTCTATGCGCTGGAAGAATCCGCGTACCCCCTGCAGGGGGCCGCTTACCACAATAACTTCCTGTCCGGGTTTGAACTGCATATTTTCTGCCGGCACAATCTCGACGAAGTCGGGGCTTGTGGTACACACCTTCATGAAGTCGTCCATCTGTCGCTGGGGCACAATGATTTTCTCCCTGCGTCCGCCCATGCTTCTCATCATGTATTGCAGTTCCGGGCGCGTCTTCTTCAGTTCCTGCACCCTTTCCTGGCTAGCATAAATAAATATCAGATTGTGTATGGCGGGCTCCAGCGAATTCTTAAGCCGGGAACCGTGCTGGATGATGCGACGCATAGGAACAAAAGCTTGCACTCCGAGGGCATCCATTTCTGCCTTCAACTTCATCTCGCGCCGATAAGTGACACGCATTGCAAACCATTCCGCCATTGTCGGAAAGAGGAGACTCGAACTCCCGACCCCTACGTCCCGAACGTAGTGCGCTACCAACTGCGCTACTTTCCGTTCCGCGTATTAAAACGCGCCTTGGTGCGATATAGCATCCAAACTCCGCGACTACAACCGCGACTACAATCGCGCCTTTGCTCTAAAGAGTCTAAGAATCGCGTCTTGGTGCTAAAGCATCCAAGAATGGTTAAAACCGCTGCAAAGGTACAACATTAAATTGAAAATTGAAAGCTCCTCGCTTTTTTTTTCGCAAAAAGCCTCCGACGCAGGCGGTAGAAAGTTGAAAAAAGCAATATACAATAATAAAAATCTACTTTTTCATCCTTTTTTTCGTAAAATGCTTGCAGGGTTCGGAAAAATGACCTACCTTTGCAGTCGCAAAATCGGAAGGTGCCATAGCTCAGTTGGTAGAGCAAAGGACTGAAAATCCTTGTGTCCCCGGTTCGATTCCTGGTGGCACCACAATTAAAATGGGAGGTACATGCTGAAAAAGCGTTTACCTCCTTTCCTTTTATGTCACTCTTTCCCCACAGGGCGGACAGGGTTGTCAGAG
>JAGCNQ010000063.1 GCA_017645845.1 Bacteroidaceae bacterium | reverse complement strand
TATGTGGATTGAACGATTGAACAAAAAATCTTTCCGCGGGCGATTGTCGGATTGGTGCAGACCGACTGACCCTAAAACCTATACCTTTCTTGCCCTGAAACCTTGATATTCTGTGTTCATGTTGAAACTTCTTTTTATTGTGATGATAAATGTGCGTGTAGGAAACGTGCTGTGCGATGTGCATCCTTTTATATATATTAGGCTACACAAGCGCACATGCACAAAGATATGTTTGGGAGCGCGAACATAGTCTGGGATGCTTGGCGCTCTTTTCTTTTATATAGTGCTTCAGTAAGTTTAAGCGGCAGGTGCGTTGGGGACTTTCTTCCCGATTTTCTCCGTGAGTCGTTCGATGTCCTTGCGGAGTTTTTGGTAGGGCGCGCTTTCCTTGAAAGTGGTGCCCTTGCGAAGCATCAGGTCGATTGGGGACTGACTGTGGCGATAGCTGGAGAGTTCGTTCTGCTTCTGCTGCCCATGCAGAGCCAATTGTGAAATTTCTTTCTCTCTTTCTCTGCGGAGGATGTTGCAGACAGGATTAAGAAGGGGCAGTACAACACCATCCATAAGGGCATGTCCCTGGATGTAAAGATAGGTCTCGGCTGGACGGATGTCAAGTTCTTCCTGCAGGCTTTTTCGCAGTTTCAGATAGGTGTCCTTAGCCTTCGGGAACTTGCGTTGCAACCAGCCAATCTGTTTGTTTACACGGGTTCGCAGGTGTTCGAGAACGTTTTCGGGATGCCAGGGGTTGATGTCGTGAAAAGTGATGGTCTGCGTGAAGTCGGTAATGCTGTAGATGCTTGCATGTCCATATTTATGTGCCCAGATGCTCCACACGAAGAGCGGCCAGATAATGATGCTGTATTGCTCCATGAATGCTTCGATGGAGAGAATGTCGCGGTCGTTGAGCGTGCTCATCACGCAGGCCGTATGCAGGGCCGGGGCATAGCACTGGTAGTTCTCGATGGCGTAGGCGTAGGTGTGCAGGATGTAGGGCGATGCGAGGAGCGTGCGGCTTATCTGGGTTGCGCCCTGCATGAGATAGTCGTAGTCGGCATCCACGCAGGCAATCATAAAATCGCCCAGGGAAGGGCCCAGTTGGTTCATGAGGGCAGCTTTCTTGCCTTTGCTGAGCGTTCGGCGTGAGGGGAGCATGACTTCAAAGCGGAGCCGGTCGGTCTCGAAGTCCTGCAGGACGGAACGCCAGAAGAAGACGTCGTCGTAGCTCTCGACATACGCCACAATCTTTCGTGCTGCGTTCTTCGGACGGAGTCGCGAAGCGAGCTCGACATATGTGGAGTTAAGGTGTTCCTGCAGTCGCTTTGCCATGTAAAAAAGGTGAAAAGTTTAAAAGTTAAAAAGGTGAAAGTTTTTTCCCCTTTTCAATTTTTCAATTTTTCGATTTTTAATTACTATGTCCTCGACATCTGTCACACGATCGCTCCAGCCGTTCATGATGACGGCGGGGCTGTGTGTCGTGAGGATGATTTGCGCATTGGGGTTGAGGTCAATCAAGAGGTCAAGCAGTCGTTGCTGCCATTCCACATGGAGACTGACCTCTGGTTCGTCCATGAAGAGGACAAATGGACGTCCGTTCTGTATTAGGACTGTGAGTAGGATGATGAGCATCTGCTTCTCGCCGCTGGAGAGTTTATATGCAGGAATAGTTTCGCCGTAGGAATCAAAGTAAATCTCGTTCTGGTCACGGATGATGGTCTTTCCTGTTTCGTGGAAGAGGTCATTGATGATGTCCTGGAAGTGTGTTTTCTCGTTTGCCAACTCCTGTACCTTTGCTGCAGCCTCAGGGTCATGATTGGTAAAGAGTTCGACCATTCGGTTAGAGAGGTTAACCTGATAATCAAGCCATTTGCGTTGCAGGTGATAGATGTGCAGGTCGAGTTCTGTCTGCATTTGCGAATCGGTTAACTTGTTCATCAAATCGCTGGAGAGCATGGGACGGTCGAAAGAACGAATGACTTCAAAATCGACAGACTTTGCTTCGTGAGGAAAGAATGTGATGTGTACGCCGTCATTCCGTCGTCCTTCCTTATCGACGTCCAGCAGATGCATGATGACGCGGTTCAGGATGGTGCTCTTGCCCACGCCGTTCACGCCGCTCAGGATGTTGACACCTGGTTGCAGGTCCCAGCGGATGTGCCTGTGTCCGTTCCAGAGTGCATCTATTTCAATGCGTTCGATATATTGTCCGTTCATAGCATTATAATGTGAAACGTTAACCTTTCAACTTTTCAATTTTTCAACTTTAAAAGATTGTCGTTGAGTTCCAGGGATAGGTTTGTGAGCCGACAGAGAACGTGCCGAGGGCGCGTTCCAGCTTGTCCTGCGTGAGGGGAATGTGGCACATGCGGGCACTGTCACGCCCGATGTACTTTCGTATTTTATTGGGCAGACGGCTCCAGTTGTCATCCTCGACAGTGTCTTCCAGGTGTACCTTGCCGACGTAGGCGATGATGACCGGAAGGTGGTAGCGGTTGACAGCCTTGCTTATCTGCCAGTTCAGTATGGGACTCTCCACGTTTGTGATTTTTGAGACGAGCACCAAGAGGTTGTCAGCGTTGGCCATGAGGGCAAGCAGACGGTTCTTGACGGTACTATCGACCAGGTCGTCATGTTCGGACGAGAAATTGATTTCGTCCATATTCAGGAACTGGAAACGATCGGGATGCATTCTCTGCCAGGCGTGCAGCTGCTGGAAAGTGCGCAGGTTACTGTTTTCGTGGTCAAGTACGCCTTCTGCATCGTAGGCAACATACGTTTTATGGGTATTCATAGCGTTCTTTTTGTGCAAAGATACAAAAAAGTTCATAATACATGGTTCATAGTTCATAGTTTTTTTATATTTTTGTGAACAAAAACATAGATTTATGAAACGTAGGACATTTATAAGAACGGGTTTAGCCAGTGCAGCGCTGCTGGCGGCTCCCTCCCAGCTTCCCCTTATGGGAAGTGAACCGAAGCCTCGAAAGGGCCGTAATACAACTATTAAGGTTTCTCCTTCAGATTTAGAGAAAGCTGACCTCTTCCACTTAGGAATGGCGGGCTACACATTCAACAAGTTCGATATCGACACTACGCTTGCCTTCATGCAGAAGATAAATGTACACTACCTTTGCATCAAGGATTTCCATCTCCCTCTGGATGCTGATGCCGGGCAGATTGCAGCCTTTAAGGCAAAACTCTCAGCAGCAAACGTCATCGGCTATGCTGTCGGCCCTATATATATGAAAGATGTAGCTGCAGTGGATCGTGCCTATGCCTACGCACAGAGGGTTGGCGTAGATTTGTTGGTGGGTGTTCCCGGCACATGGGGCGATACGGTACCCAATCGTGAGGTGCTCGACCATATTGAGCAGAAGGTTCGCGAGACGAACATCCGCTTGGCTATTCATTTACATGGTCCCGATATGGCGCTTTACCCTGATGCCACCTCTATTTGGGAGGATGTCAAGGATCGCGACCCCCGTATGGGGCTATGTCTCGACATCGGTCATAACCTCCGCTATGGTAGCGACTCGATTTATGACCTGAAACGCTACAGCAAACGGGTGTTTGACATCCACTTGAAAGATGTTACAGCCCCCACAAAAGCAGGAACAGCAGCCGAGTTGGGTCGGGGCATCATCGACTTCCCGCTTTTCATCAAGACACTTCGCAAGGTCGGCTACAAAGGCTCTGTCAGCCTGGAGTATGAGAAGGACATGAGCGACCCCTTCATTGGCATTGCCGAGAGCGTGGGTTACTTCCGTGGAGTGCAGCAGACAACCCTCTAGGCTGAGGCTGTTAACATACGACAAGCTCCTTTGGCTATAGGCATTTTGTGATTTGCCTATAGCCATTCTGCTATTATGCTGTGTCAGCAACCAGTACGGCTATGCATTACTGTTGCTGTTTTTGCTGCTGTTTTTGCGCGGGAAATGCCATTTTTGACTTTATTATTTTGGGTTTTTGAATATTTTGTTGTATCTTTGCACTCGAAATAACAAAAACAAACCAAAGGTTTGAGTAACGTAAACTTAATTTAATGGAAGACCAAGAAAGAATAATCAAAGTTGACATTCAGCAGGAGATGAAGAAGAGCTACATCGACTACTCGATGAGTGTCATTGTGGCTCGTGCTCTGCCTGACGTCAGAGACGGCTTCAAGCCTGTTCACCGCCGTATCCTTTACGGCATGCGCGAATTGCGCAATTTCCACAGCAGCCCTTATAAGAAATGTGCACGTATCGTGGGTGAGGTGCTCGGTAAGTACCACCCCCACGGCGACAGCTCCGTATATATGGCCCTGGTTCGTATGGCTCAGGAATGGGCTATGCGTTATACCTTGGTTGATAAGCAAGGTAACTTCGGTAGTATCGATGGTGACAGCCCTGCCGCTATGCGTTACACCGAGGCTCGACTCAGCCTGATGGGCGAGAGTATGATGGACGACCTGGAGAAGGAAACGGTCGATATGACCACGAACTTCGACGATACCCTGTTCGAACCGACCGTGATGCCGACACGTATCCCGAACCTGCTGGTCAACGGCGCTACGGGTATTGCCGTCGGTATGGCCACCAATATCCCGACGCACAACCTCAGCGAGGTCATCGATGCCTGTGTGGCATACGTGGATAACAACGACCTCACCATCGACGACCTGATGCAGTATGTGAAAGGTCCGGACTTCCCAACAGGTGCCTACATCATGGGCCTGCAGGGCATCCGCGATGCCTACGAGACAGGACGTGGACGCATCATCATCCGCGCTAAGGCCGAGATAGAGAACGGTGAAACGCACGACAAGATTATTGTCAGTGAGATTCCGTACGGCGTCAACAAGCAGCAACTGATTGAATACATTGCACAACTGGTGGGCGAGAAGAAGATAGACGGCATCAGCAACGTCAACGACGAGAGCGACAGCGAAGGCATGCGTATCGTGGTTGACCTGAAGCGCGATGCTAACGCCCGTGTCGTTCTGAACAAGCTCTTCAAGATGACACCGATGCAGACGAGTTTTAGCGTGAACAGCATCGCCTTGGTCAAGGGGCGTCCGCAGTTGCTCACCTTGAAGGACTTCATTAGCAATTTCATCGCCCATCGTCACGACGTCACCATCCGCCGCACGAAGTACGACCTCCGAAAGGCCGAAGAGAGGGCTCACATCCTGGAGGGCTACATCATTGCCAGCGATAACATCGACGAGGTGGTGCAGATTATCAAGAAGAGCAAGACGCCCGCCGATGCACAGCGCGCTCTTGAGGCACGCTTCGGCCTGGATGAGTTGCAAAGCAAGGCCATCGTGGAGATGCGTCTTGGTCAGCTCACAGGCTTGCAGCAGGAGAAGCTCCATCAGGAGTACGACGAGATTATGCAGAAAATCAGCTACTATAAGCAGATACTCAGCGACGATGAACTTTGCCGCAAGGTTATCAAGGACGAGCTCCTGGAAATCAAGCAGCAGTACGGCGACGAGCGCCGCACAGAGATTCTACCTAGCGCCGAGGAGTTCAATGCCGAAGACTTCTATGCCGACGATGAGGTGGTCATCACCATGAGTCACATGGGCTACATCAAGCGCATTCCTTTGGACGAGTTCAAGGCTCAAGGTCGTGGTGGTATCGGCGTGAAGGCAAGCTCTACGCGAGACAACGACTTCATCGAGAAGATCTATCCCGCCACGATGCACAACACGATGCTCTTCTTCACCGACCGCGGACGCTGTTACTGGCTGAAGGTCTATGACATTCCCGACGGCACCAAGCAGGGCAAGGGACGCGCCATCCAGAACATGCTCATGATAGAGCCGGGCGATGCAGTCCGTGCTTGTCTCTGCATCCGTAAGCTAAATGACCCCGACTTCTGCCAAAGCCACTTCGTGGTGTTCTGCACCAGGAATGGCATCATCAAGAAGACGCGCCTCACCGAATACAGCCGTGTCCGTACAAACGGCGTGAATGCTATCAATATCCGTGAGGACGACCAGGTTATCGGTGTAGAACTCACCAACGGCAAGGACGAGATTATCATCGCAAGTGCAGCAGGTCTTGCCGTACGCTTCGATGAAGACAAGGTTCGCCCAATGGGACGTGTTGCCACTGGCGTCTATGGCATAGACCTGGCGGATGAGAAGCATCCCAACAACCATGTCGTGGGCATGTGTGTCATCAACGATGTCGAGACGGAGAGCATTATGGTGCTCAGCGAGAACGGCTTCGGCAAACGTACAGACGTGGAAGAGTATCGCAAGACGAACCGTCACACGAAAGGTGTCAAGACGCTCGACATCACAGAGAAGACAGGCGACCTCGTGGCTATCACCGTTGTGAAGGACGACGACGACCTGATGATTATCAACAAGAGCGGTACAACAATCCGTCTCCATGCCGATAACATCAAGGAAACTAAGAACCGCGTCACTCAGGGTACCAAGGTCATCGAGCTTAAGAAGCGCAATGACGTTATCAGTCACCTGAGCGTCGTGCCTCGTGCTGAAGACGAGCCAGAGACCTCTGTAGAGGACGAAGCAGATGTGACACCAGAGCAAAATGAAGAAACAAATAGCGAACAATAAAAAGTAAATGAATATGAAAAAGATTATGATTTCGATGGCACTGTTCCTTTGTGTCGGTTCCATCATGGGACAGCAGGACAAGGCTGCCCTCAAACTCGCTCAGAAAGAAGCAAAAGCACAGATGACTGAAGCACAGAAGATAAGCGAAGCCATCAAAGCTAAGATAGACGCGAAGACCGCTACGGACGATGAAATCATGTCGGAGTGCAAGAAGGGTCAGGCCCTCATCCGCAAAGCCATCAAGAGTGGCACGATTGCCGATAACAAAGTGGGAGAGGCATACAGAATCAGTGCTGACCTTGCATTGTATCCTCACAATGTCATGCTGAACAAAGCAATCCAAAAGGAGCCTTTCGATACGGCTTTCTTCTATTCTAACCTCAAGGTAATGACCTCCGCTTTGCAGAGCGAAATAAAGAACACCAAGATTACGAAGGGCGAGGCTGGCAACGAGAACTACATCAAAGGTAAGATTTTCAATCTGGCTCAGTGCGGCGACTATTACATCTATGCAGCACAGTTCAACACAGAGTGCCAGCAGTATGAGAAGGCTCTTGATGCCTTTGAGACTGCAATCAACTACTCCAAGATTTATCCCGAGGTGGAGGGCAAGGCAAATCTTCGTCTTCCCGCTGAACAGCTTGCCTACTATGCTTTCCACATGGCTCACGATGCCAAGATGTACGACAAGATGGACGAGCTCTACGAGCAGGCTCTCCAGTATGCCGATGGCGCAACAGCCACCAAGCAAGTGAAGATTTCTGCCTATCTGGAGCGCGGTGACTCTGTGGCATGGGCAAATAATGTCCGTGAGATGACCATCAAGGAGCCTCAGGGCAACGATGACTACATCCAGATGCTCATCGGTTACTACCTCAAGAAGGACAAGGCAGCCGGCAAGGACAGCAATCAGATGGTACAATACATTGATGAAGTGCTTGCTGTTGACCCCAATATCCTTATCGCCCGCTATGGTAAGGCATATAGGCTTTTCGATCTGGAGAAGTACGACGAGGCATTCGCCGAGTACCTCAAGTGCACGGAAATCAAGAGCGACTACTATGATGCTTGGTACCAGTGCGGTCTCTGCAAATACCGTCAAGCACTTGCTTTGAATGCAACTGTCAGCAGCATTAAGAACCAGGCAGAAGCCAAGAAGACGCTCGAGAAGACAAAGAGCATCTTCGGTGAAGCTATCCCATACTTCGAGAAAGCTCGCGAGTGTGCTCCCGACGAGCCCCAGAAGTGGGCGTTCGAGCTTCGCCAGTGCTACTCCGTCACCGGTCAGGCAGCCAAGGCCGCGGAGATGGATAAGTTGCTTTAGTTCCCCAACCCCCTTTTGGGGGTGGGGCAATTCAAGATTATATAATTAAAATCCCTATTATTGTGCTACGGAATCTTCCCCTAAAAGAGGTCAGTGGTTTTCTCCTGTTATGCCTCTTGTTCTTTGCTCCTTGCTCTGGTTTTTCCAAGGAGAAGAAGGAGAAGCAACCGAAGCAGGAGCGGCTCTCGACACTTTATAAAAACGCGAGGATGGCACTCAAGAACCAAGGTGGACAGGATGCCGCCTTGAGTGCTTTGCTTGGCGCGCTCAGTCGGCCCGAGCTTAGTAACAAGCAGCGGGCCGACATCTATTATACTGCGGCTTTGCTCGAGGAGTCGCTCAATGGGGTGGAGAACAAGAAGGCTTATCTCAAGCAGCCTTACGATACGGCACGTTTCTTCAACAAGCTCTGCAGCATGTACAATCAGCTGCGGCTCTGCGACAGCATCGACCATATCCCCGATGCCAAGGGCAAGATGCATGTCCGCATGCAGAAGAAGACCCAGGCCCTGCGCATCAAGCATCGTCGCAACATATTCGGCGGCGGCAAGTACTTCCTGTCCAAACATGACTATGCGTCGGCCTATCCTTTCTTCGACCTCTATTGCACATATAGGGATCAGGTAAAAGGGAGCAAAGAGCAAACCGACTCGCTTTACCACCAGGCTGTTCTTTGGGCTACGCTCTCGTCATTCCTGTGTGGGAATTACTCCGGTACCATCAAGCATATAGACAATGCTATTGCCAACACCAACCTTAACAATGCGACTATCCTGCAGGAATATAAGGTTCGCTCCTTTGCGCATCTAAAGAACGACAGTGCCTTTGTGTCTGCCCTGAAGCAGGGTGTGCAGGACTATCCGCAGCACGACTATTTCTTTGTGCAGTTGGCTGACTGGTATCATGAGCACCGGGATTACACTGAGGAGCGGCAATTGGCGGATATGCTCATTGCCAATGTCGGTGCCAGGGCCATTCACTACTATGCCAAGTCGAAGAGTTTCCTTGCAGAAGAGAAGTACGAAGAGTGCATCGCTTATGCCGACAGCACAATTACCCTTCAGGCAGACTTTGCCGATGCCTATTATAACAAGGGCATTGCCTACCTCAATATGGCTGTCATGGCCCATGAGAAGAGTAGCAAGGATGTGAGAGACCCGCAATATGCCGCAGACAGACAGAAGGTGCAGGACTTATATCGCCTGGCGCGTCCCTGCATGGAAATGGTGCGCAGATTACAGCCGGAAAAGCAAGACCTTTGGGCATCGCCTCTCTATCGTATTTATCTTCACCTCAACCTTGGAGACGAGTTCAACGAAATAGACCGTCTCCTGAATCCCGGGAAATAGAGAAGCGCTGGGCTTTTTTTATTCGTCGTTGTGGACGATGACTTTTACCTTAACGATACGGCGCTGGTCAACTTCCAGGACATCAAACGTGAAGCGTTTGTATTCGATGCGTTCCCCTTGGGCGGGGAACTCACCCTTGATTTCTAGTAGTAGGCCGGCCAGCGTTTCCGCTTCTCCCTCCACTGTCTCGAAATAACCATCGTCAAGGCCGATTATCTTTGTGAAGTCAGACATAAGCGTCTTGGCCTCAAAGAGGTATGTGTTCTGGTTAAGGCGCTGATAAGGCTTCTCCTCGTCATCGTATTCGTCGTTTATCTCACCGACGATTTCCTCCAGAATGTCCTCCATCGTTACGATGCCGCTTGTGCCGCCGAACTCGTCCACCACGATGGCGATGTGCACCTTGTTTGCCTGGAAGTCGCGCAGCAGGTCGTCCACCATCTTGGTTTCCGGCACGAAATAGGCAGGGCGTATCAGCGTCTGCCAGCGGAAGCCCTGCGGTTTGCCGAGATGCGGTAGCAGGTCCTTAATGTAGAGCACGCCCTTGATGTTGTCCTGCGTACCTTGATAGACAGGGATGCGACTGTAGTTGTTGGCCACGATGCAGGCGAGGACGTCACTGAACGAAGCCTTTATGTCGAGGTCCACGATATCCACGCGGCTGGTCATGATTTCCTTGGCCATCTCACCGCCGAAGCGTATGATGCCTTTGAGCATGTTTTGTTCTTCGGCGATGTCTTTCTTGTCGGTCAGTTCCATCGCCTTCTCCAGGTCATCGACGGTCAGCATTTCTTCCTCGTGGTTGGCGAACCGTTTAGTGATGACTTTGCTGCGGATGAGCAGTCGGCTCATTGGCCAGAATATCTTGCTTAGCACTTGTAGTGTGGGTGCAGCAAAGCGGCAGAAGCCGAGGGCGTGCTGGGCGCTGTAAATCTTGGGGATAACTTCACCGAAGAGTAGCAGCAGGAAGGTGAGCAGTACCGTCATGATGGCGAATTCCAGCCACTTTGCCTGCCCGAAGTCAATCGTCTTGTCAAAGCAGAAGTAGAGGATGATGATGACGGCTACATTCACCAGGTTATTGCTGATGAGGATAGTCGCCAGGAGGCGTTCGCTGTCGTCCAGCAGCGATGTGACCTTCTCGTCGGCAGGGTGTTCCCCTTCATCGATAGTATTTCTGTCGGTGGGGCTTAGGCTGAAGAAAGCAATCTCGCTGGCCGAGACGAAGCCCGAGCAAAGAAGCAGAACGAGCACGATGCCGAAGGCTATCCACACACCGGCGGGGACAGGTGTAGTAACACTAATTGTAGTAAGCGAGTCGATAAGCTCTTGCCATCCAAGCATAACTGTGAATTCTGAATTGTGAATTATGAATCTCCTTGCGCCTTTGGCGTCAGCATCTCCATCGACTCAGCCCATATCTCTGTGACATAGCGTTTTATTCCGTTGCGGTCGTCGTAGCTGCGACTGTGTATCTGCCCTTCGATGAAGAGCTTGTCGCCCTTATGCACATATTTCTCAACCACTTCGGCCAGTCCTCGCCATAGCACGACATTGTGCCATTCGGTGCGTTCGGGCACTTCGGTGCCGTCCTTCAGTTTGTAGGCGCGTTCGGTGGTTGCCAGTACCAGGCTTGCCACGCATACCCCGTGGTCGATGTATTTCACTTCCGGCTCCTTACCGACGTTGCCTATCAGCATTGCTTTGTTCATGGTTTCTATATGGATTACGATGTACGATATACGATGTACTATGTACGATGTTTGGGTTTTCTTTTGCAAATGTACAAAATAATTATGAACTATGAGCCATAAGCCATGAACTTTTTGTATCTTTGCAGGAGTAAAAGGAACATATTATGAAAAAGACAATTCTTTTAGCACTTGCGTTGCTTATTCCCTTCATGGTAAACAGTAAATCTGTGAATGGTAGATCCGGAGACTGCAAATTGAGATGGGGCACCTTCAATATCCGCCTGCAGAACGGCGGCGACGAGAAGGCCGGTGTCGGTTGGAGCGTGCGCCGGGACCGCGTGGCAGATTACATCAAACGGAACCATATTGATGTCATCGGTATGCAGGAAGTTCTGCATACTCAGCTCGAGGATTTGCTCCAACGTCTGCCCGAATACGATTACGTTGGGGTAGGACGTACCGACGGAGCAACGAAGGGAGAGTATTCCCCCGTCTTCTTCCTCAAGGAGAGGTTCGAGGTTCTGGAGAAGGGCAACTTCTGGTTGAGCGAGACGCCCGATGTGCCCGGCTCAGTGGGCTGGGATGCTGCCCTCGAGCGCATTGCCAGCTATGCGAAGCTCCGGGACAAGGCTACGGGCAAGGTCTTCATGGCTGTCAATACGCATTTCGACCATGTGGGTGTGAAGGCCCGTCGCGAGAGTGCCAAGCTCATCATGCGGAAGATACAGGAGATTGTTGGCATGCGTCCGGCAGTCGTTACAGGCGACTTCAACGTCACTGAGGACGACGAAGCCTATACTACAATGTTAGGTGGTGAGATGGTAAATGGGCAATTGATGAATTGTAAATTCAACGATGCCTACCACATGACTCCCAACCATACGGGCACCTGCTATACTTGGCATCAGTTCTGTCAGATCCCGCCGCTCAAGTGTGAGAAGATTGACTTCATCTTCATCACGCCCACCATCCGTGTCAACCATTCGCACATCGAGGTTCCCAATCCTGCGGCAATGCTTTCCGACCACAATCCTCACTGGGCCGACCTCGAGTTCTAAGGCTTCCCTACCTTCATAGCGATAGTATAGCTACCGTCATAGGAATAGTATAGCTCCTTGCATAGGAATAGTAATCCTTCGTTCATAGGAATAGTAGTCCCCCCTTCACAGGAATATATTCCTACCTCACCAGGAAAGTAAAGCTCCCACCCTAAGATAGAGTGGGAGCTATTGTTGGCCCCCTCCCATCCTCCCCCAGGGGGGAGGTGACAAATGAGGGTATGGGTCATGGTTTAAATTAAGAATGAAGAGTGAAGAATGAAGAGTGAAGTTCCGCACCTTATCAGTGCGCCTTGGTGCTAAAGCATCCGAGAATTAAGAATTAAAGCTTAAACCTCTTAAACTCCTTTCCTCCCCTTTAATGGGGGAGTTTAGAGGGGGATCCGCCCCTCCCTTAAGGGAGGGAGCGGAGTGAGCCTTTACTTCAGAACTTTTCTTCCGTTAATGATGTTGACACCCTTCTGAGCCTTGTTGATGCGCTGACCAGCAAGGTTG
>JAGCNQ010000062.1 GCA_017645845.1 Bacteroidaceae bacterium | reverse complement strand
GATGCCTTAGAGCAGTTCCGCGATCGTGTACTCTCGCCGCTCACTGCCACAACCATAACCGAACTGCCCACGAAAGCCGCCGTCATGGATATCCTCAACACCGTCAACCAGACGTGGCAGGAGAAACATCCCACACATGGCGACTACTTCTGGAACCGTGCCGTATATCACATTGGCAACATGGCTGCCTACGAAGCCACCGGCGATGGCGTTTACCGCGACTTCTCCACAGCCTGGGCTGCGAAGAACAACTGGTGGGGAGCTACTGGCACCAATAAGGCTAACTGGAAGTACAAGAACTACGGCGAAGGGGCAGACTACGTCCTCTTCGGTGACAATCAGGTTTGCTTCCAGGTGTATGCTGACCTCTACAACCTCGACGAAACGCCCGACGAGACCAAGATTGCACGTGCGCTTGAGGTCATGGGTTACGAGATTTCCACCTCCGCAGTAGATTACCTGTGGTGGGTCGACGGGCTGTTCATGGTGATGCCTATCATGACAAAACTCTACAACATCACTGGAAACCAGACCTATCTGGACAAAATGTACCAGTACTGGCAATACGCCAACGATATCATGTACGACACCGAAACAGGACTCTACTTCCGCGATGCCAAGTATGTCTATCCTGCCCACACGACAAACGACGGCAAGAAAGACTTTTGGGCACGCGGCGACGGATGGATTTTTGCGGCATTCGCTAAAGTTCTGGACGAACTGCCCGTCACCGACAGCCATCGCGACGAATACATCACCTATTACCGTCGGCTGGCTGCCGCCCTAAAAGACTGCCAACAGACTGAGGGATACTGGACACGCTCACTACTTGACCCTGCACAGGCTCCGGGCTATGAGACCTCAGGCACAGCCCTCAATACTTTTGCATACGCTTGGGGAATACGTAACGGCATACTCGACGAACTGGAGTACGGCCAGACACTGGAGCGTGCATGGCATTACCTCTCCACTATCGCCCTCCAATCCGACGGCACCGTGGGCTACATCCAGCCCATCGGAGAGAGCGCAAGTCCCAACACCACCGTTAATGCATCGAACTACCATGACTTCGGCGTAGGAGCCTATCTCCTTGCCGCTGCAGAAATGAGTCGTCTGGCAGTGGGCGAGGCCGTAAAACCGCACCTCCGTCTCTCCGAGGTCACACTGGTTAGTGCAACCGAGATTAACATTCGCTTCAACCTACAGCCCGATGCCACCGAAGCTGCCAATATGGCAAACTATACAATCGATGGGCAGCCCATCACCGGACAGGCTGTGGTCAACGCCAACGGTACTGTCACCATCACCCTGGGCAAAGCCATCGATTACGGATGCCACATTGTTGCTGTGGAAGGCATCCACAGTGCAGATGGCGGTGAGATGCAGGCAGGTCAGGAACGATTGGTGGTACTCACAGTGCCGCTCGATGCACCTCAGACAGACATTATAATCACGGCTGAAGGTTCACAGACAGGTAACCCATATTCCAACGTCAACGACGGCTCACTCGACACGCGTTGGAGCTACGAGGGCATGAACAAATGGATACGCTTCGACCTCCGTGAAATCAAGCGTGTCTATGCCGTAGATGTGGCTTTCTACAACGGAAACACACGTGTGTTCTATTTCAAGATACAAACCTCCACTGATGGCACCACATGGACCGATGCTACTGGCAATCTCACATCCAGCGGCCTGACAAATGAATTGGAGCGCTACGCCTTCACTCCTGTAGATGCCCGCTATGTCCGTCTGCTCTGCTCCGGCAATTCCACCAATAACTGGAACAGCCCGACAGAGGTGCGTATCCGCTACGACGACGACCCCGATGGCATTAAGGACATTTACGGTGGACGGATAAAGGACGATGAGGCAGCAAATGATACATGTTTCGACCTCAGCGGCCGGAAAATCCAAAGCCTCTCTAGCGCCTCCCTAAAGGGAGATATCTACATCATCAATGGCAACAAGGTTGCGATTAAGTGAGAGAAGAGAAGGTTGCGATTAAGTGAGAGAAGTGAGCAAACCACTAATAAGAATGACCGCCCTATGGACGGTCATTCTTATTACTTCGACTCTGTTCTCCCTTTTCCTCTTCTGAACTATTCAAAGTCGTATCTGTCCAGCAATTTGCCACACTTAGAGCAGAAGACTTCGTGCTTATAAATCACGTTTCCGCAGTCATTACAATGGTATGTCTGCTCTACATTTTTGTCTTTGTTTTCAGTGTCCGTTGTTTCCATGTTAGTCTTGTTTGTGGATATATAGAGATTATTCCGATTCACCCTAAAACTGATAATTCTCTAGTTCCTGCTTCCCTAAATGCTTTGACATATAGTCTTAAAGGAGGGTTCCTTACCTCTTCATGGTGGCCAAGAGGGAGGCAACTTCCTTCATGCCGGGAACAACGATGTCGGCTCCAGCATCTTTCAGGAGATAATCCTCGAGGGGACCGGTATTGGCTGCGATGGTAAAGATGCCTGCTTTATGCGCTGATTCTATACCAAGCGGGGCGTTCTCCACGACAATGGCCTCTTCGGCATTGATGCCTGCTTTCTGCAAGCCCATGAGATAAGGCTCAGGGTGCGGTTTTCCGTGCTTGACATCGAAACCTGTTACCATCAAGTCCTCTTGGAAGCAGCCAGGATAATGTTCCTCCAAACGTTCAAGCAGTGAAGTTTGTGCGCTCCCCGTCACAAGGACAATCTTGCAACCGAGCTGCTTTGCAGCATTCAGCGCATCGATGGCTCCAGGCATAGGCTTCGGCTCAGGAAGGGTATTGAACACCTCCGACTTTGCTGCATAGATGCGTTCTATCTCCTCTTCCGTCGCATCACGTCCCCAGTAACGTTGAGCCAGGATATTGATGGTGCCGCTGCCAGTTCGCCCCTCATGTAGATAAGCTTCGTAGGCCGTCATCTCCAGTCCGAACTGGGTCATAGCGTGCGACCAAGCGTAAGCATGGTTCGGCATACTATCAAAGAGCACACCATCCATGTCGAACAGCACAGCCCCCTCCCGTCCTCCCCCAAGGGGGAGGGGAAACTGCTTAGAACTCTCCCCCTTTGGGGGGAGTTGGAGGGGGGCCGACATTATAGTCTCGCTTTGATTGCTTCGGTTTCCTTTTCGTAGCCGGGTTTGCCGAGGAGGGCGAACATGTTCTTCTTGTAAGCCTCTACACCAGGCTGGTTGAAGGGATTGACACCGAGGATGAGTCCGCTCACACCACAAGCCTTCTCGAAGAAGTAAATCAGCTGACCGATGTAATACTCGTTCAAGCGGGGCACGATGACACGCATATTGGGCACTCCGCCATCGACATGAGCGAGTTGGGTGCCAAGCTCTGCCATCTTGTTCACCTCATCCACACGCTTGCCAGCAAGGAAATTCAAACCATCCAGATTCTCTTCATCGCTGGGGAAGAGCAGCTTGTGCTCTGTCTCTTCGATGCTGACAACGGTTTCGAAGATGCTGCGCTCGCCTTCCTGAATCCACTGCCCCATCGAGTGCAGGTCAGTACTGAAATCGACGGCAGCGGTGAAGATGCCCTTGTGGTCCTTGCCTTCACTTTCGCCGTAAAGCTGCTTCCACCATTCGTTCATGTAGTGGAGCTTCGGCTGGAAGTTAACGAGAATCTCAATCTTCTTGCCCTCGGCATAAAGCGCATTACGAACGGCAGCATATTGCAGGCAGATGTTCTGCTCGAAAGGAACGTCGGCACCTACTGCAGCTTCCATATCGGCAGCACCCTGAACGAGCTTGGCAATGTCAAAACCAGCCACTGCGATGGGCAAAAGACCTACAGGAGTAAGCACGCTGAATCGTCCACCCACATTGTCGGGAATGACGAACGAAGTGTATCCTTCTTTGTCGGCACAAGTGCGGGCCGCACCCTTCTTGGCATCGGTAACAGCTACAATGACCTTACGAGCCATCTCCTTACCACGCTGCTGCTCACATTGCTTTTTCAGAAGACGGAAAGCCAATGCCGTCTCGGTAGTCGTACCACTCTTGGAAATGTTGATGACACCAAAGCGACGCCCCTTCAGATACTCTGTGAGTTCGTAGAGGTAGTCCTCGCCGATATTGTTGCCAGCGAAGAGGATATTGGGATTCTCTCCTTTGTTAGTGAGCCAATGGAAACTGTTGCTAAGAGCTTCGATGACAGCACGGGCACCAAGATAAGAGCCGCCGATACCGGCAACAACTACCGTGTCGCAATTCTCGCGAAGTGTCTGAACGGTGGCTTGGAGCTTCGTCATGAACTCAGCTGTGATACTGCTGGGCAAGTGGAGCCAACCCAGGAAATCATTACCTGCACAGGTTCCAGCTTCGAGAGCCTTCTGT
>JAGCNQ010000061.1 GCA_017645845.1 Bacteroidaceae bacterium | reverse complement strand
GGTAGCGACCTGCTCTATCTTCTGGTAGTCAGCAGCAACGGGTTCTGACTGCTTCTTGATGCTCTCAACGACAGCAGCGACAGCCTTGTCGATACCGCGTTTCAAGTCCATGGGATTGGCACCGGCTGCCACATTCTTCAGTCCTTCGCGAACGATGGCCTGAGCGAGTACGGTAGCGGTGGTTGTGCCGTCACCTGCATCATCGCCAGTCTTGCTGGCCACGCTCTTGACGAGCTGTGCGCCTGCGTTCTGGAAGGGGTCTGCAAGCTCCACTTCCTTTGCTACTGTTACGCCGTCCTTAGTAATCTGAGGTGCGCCAAACTTTTTCTCGAGGATGACATTGCGACCCTTGGGGCCGAGTGTTACCTTAACTGCGTTTGCCAACTGGTCAACGCCCTGCTTCATCTGCTCGCGGGCATCGATGTTGAATTTAATATCTTTTGCCATAATGAGATTTAATGATTAAATGATTCTTGATTTGATGATTTAGGCTGATTTAACGATTCGATTCAAAGAATTCAATCCTTAAATATAAAATCTTTAAATCCTAAAATTATGAGAGGATTGCGACAACGTCGCTCTGACGCATGATGAGGTACTTGGTTCCATCAATTTCCACTTCTGTGCCGGCATCCTTGCCATAGAGGACCTGGTCGCCAGTTTTGAGAACCATCTCTTCGTCCTTGGTTCCATTACCTACTGCTACTACTGTGCCTTTCAGGGGCTTCTCCTTGGCGGTGTCAGGAATGATGATGCCGCCTACTGTCTTTGTCTCTGCAGGTGCGGGCTCAATAAGCACGCGGTCTGCCAATGGTTTTACGTTCATGATTTGATTTAATTGTTTATATGATTTAACGTTTGATAAATTCTTCACACCTTAGTAATTACAAAGTGCGTGCCAAACGCACCTTCTGCGTCATATTATCTGCCATGACTGACAAAAAGTGTCACTTTTAGTTGCAAAGATAAGGAGAAATGGGGAATATTCGCTAACTTTGTCCACATTATTATATATTTACTTATATTATTTAGAGATATGAAGGAAGTGATTAGTACAAAGCAGGCACCTGCTGCCATCGGGCCGTATAGTCAGGCCATTCGGGTCGGGAACCTGGTATATACCTCTGGCCAGATTCCCATTAATCCTGCAACTGGGGTATTCGTTGAGGGTGGAATAAAAGAACAGACCCGTCAGTCGCTGACCAATGTAAAGGCCATATTGGAAAAGGTTGGGCTCAGCATGAGCAACGTAATTAAGACCACGGTGTTTATGGCGGACATGAGTGATTTTGCCGATATGAACGTTGTCTATGCTGAGTTCTTTACGGAGCCTTTTCCTGCCCGTTCTGCTGTTGCCGTGAAGAGTCTGCCGAAAGGTGCTTTGGTAGAAGTTGAGGTGGTGGCAGAGTCAGTCTGATAACTTTTTTATCCCGAACTGATGTAAAATCTCTTGAAAACATTTGGTGGTTTGAGCAAAAAGATGTATCTTTGTAAAGTCGCTTGACTTCGTCGAGCCTGTAGCTTCGTGTTAAAACCTCTGAAATGAACGAGATTAACCTGACAGAACAGCTAAAGCATTACTTCGGTTTCGATACCTTCAAAGGCGATCAGGAAGCCATTATTCGTAACCTGCTTGACGGGAAGGACACTTTTGTACTTATGCCTACCGGTGGTGGCAAGTCGCTTTGCTACCAGTTGCCCGCGCTGCTAAGTGAAGGCACGGCCATCGTGGTTTCTCCACTTATTGCATTGATGAAAAACCAAGTGGATGCCATTCGCCAGCTTACGGACGATGACGGGATTGCACACTATCTCAATTCCTCGCTCACCAAGACACAGATTGATGCGGTGAAGCAGGATGTCATCGATGGGCGTACGAAATTGCTATATGTGGCACCCGAGTCGCTGAACAAGGAGGAGAACATCCGCTTCCTGGCTAAGACGAAAATTTCTTTCTATGCCATCGATGAAGCACATTGTATCTCGGAATGGGGACATGACTTCCGTCCTGAGTACCGCAACATACGGCCATTGTCAGACCAGATAGGCAAGGCACCCATCATTGCGCTGACTGCTACTGCAACGGACAAGGTGCGCACCGACATCAAGAAGAACTTGGGCATCCCCGATGCTACGGAGTTCCGCAGTTCATTCAACCGCCCCAACCTATACTACGAAATCCGTCCAAAGACGAAAGATGTAGATAAGGACATCACACGCTTTGTGCTCCAGAACAAGGGCAAGAGCGGCATCATCTATTGTTTGAGTCGTCGTCGTGTGGAGGAGTTGGCCGAGATGCTGCGCACCAATAACATCCCTGCTCGCGCTTATCATGCCGGCATGGAGTCGGCAGAGCGGGCCGAAACACAGGACGACTTCCTGATGGAGCGCATAGATGTCATTGTAGCGACCATCGCTTTCGGTATGGGCATTGACAAACCTGACGTACGTTATGTTATTCATTATGATATTCCCAAGAGTTTGGAGGGTTATTATCAGGAGACGGGGCGTGCCGGTCGTGATGGCGGCGAGGGTATCTGTCTGACTTTCTTCTCTCCCCATGACTTGCGCAAGCTGGAGAAGTTCATGTCGGGCAAGCCTGTAGCAGAGCAGGATGTAGGAAGGCAGTTGTTGCAAGAAACAGCTGCTTATGCAGAAACGTCCATCTGCCGACGCAAGTTCTTGCTCCATTACTTTGGAGAGGAATATGAACCCGAGAATTGTGGCAAGTGTGACAACTGCTTGCATCCGCGTGAGAAAGTCAAGGCTACCAGCGAATTGCTCTTCGTATTGCGTGTTATTCATGCTGTCAAGGAGAGCTTCAAGACACAGTACATCATTGATGTCCTTTTGGGCAACGAGACAGATGATGTCTTGTCGCACCGTCACGAGGCACTTAGCTGTTTTGGCTGCGGTGATGACCACGAGGCTCCGTTCTGGAACGCCGTCATCCGTCAGGCCATGATATCGGGTTACATCGAAAAAGGCATCGAGAACTACGGTCTGCTCAGTATCACGCCGGAAGGACGCGAGTATATGAAAGAGCCTGAGGAGTTCTATATCACCGAGGACCGTGAGTTCGACGAGTACAATGATGTGGCAGGCGAAGGTACGTCGGTACTCGACGAGACCCTCTTTGCTATGCTCAAGGATCTGCGCCGCGATGTTGCCCGACGCAAGAACTTACCGCCTTACGTCATCTTCCAGGATCCTTCGCTTGAGGACATGGCAACGTCCTATCCTACCACTGTGGAAGAACTGCAGAACATCAAGGGCGTAGGCGTAGGCAAAGCCAATCGCTATGGTGCCGAGTTCTGTCAGCTTATTGCCCGCTATTGCGAAGAGAACGAGATTGACCGCTTCGAGGACTTCCGCGTACGCACTTTGGTCAACAATAGTGCCGACAAGGTCAGCATCATTCAAGCCATTGACCGTCAGGTGGATTTAGACGAAATAGCCAAGACCAAAGGTCTTACTCTCAGTGAACTACTCGACAAGATTTACTCCATCGTGGACAGCGGCACAAAGCTCAACTTGGATTATTACATCCGCGAGGTGATGGATGACGACCACATGCAGGATATCTATGACTATTTCCGCGAGGTGGAAGACAACAACATCGAAGATGCCCTCGACGAGTTTGCCGATGATGAGGACGAATACACCGAGGAGGAGATTAAACTTGTCCGCATCAAGTTCCTCGCCGAGAACGGACACTAAGAATTTAAGTATAGAGTGAAAAATGAAGAGTGAAGAATAAAAGTCACTTTCTTTCTTAATAGTTTCTCTTATTCTTCACTCTTCGTTCTTAGTTACTCACTCAACATTCATTTCACCAAGCCGAAGTGGTGATCTTGGCGTGTTACTTTAACACGCCGAGCTCCTTACCAACTTTAATAAAGGCAGCGATGCACTTGTCGAGGTGCTCACGCTTGTGACCTGCGGAGAGCTGGACACGGATGCGGGCCTCGCCTTTCGGTACAACGGGATAGTAGAAACCGGTGACATAGATGCCTTCTTCCTGCATCTTGGCTGCGAAGACTTGTGAGAGCTTTGCATCATAAAGCATGACGGCACAGATGGCGCTCTGTGTGGGCTTGATGTCAAAGCCGGCAGCCATCATCTTGTCACGGAAATAGGTGACGTTCTCCACCAGACGGTCGTGCAGCTCGTTCGATTCCTTCAGCATCTTGAATACTTCCAGCGAAGCGCCGATGATGCATGGTGCCAGAGAGTTGGAGAAGAGGTAGGGACGTGAACGCTGGCGCAACAGGTCGATAATTTCCTTGCGACCAGTTGTGAAGCCACCCAGGGCACCGCCGAAGGCCTTGCCAAGCGTGCCGGTATAGATATCGACACGACCGTAGGTATCGGTCAGTTCGCTGACGCCGTGACCAGTCTTGCCGACAACACCTGCTGAGTGGCTCTCGTCAACCATTACCAGAGCATCGTACTTCTCGGCGAGGTCGCAAATCTTGTCCATTGGGGCTACGTTTCCATCCATCGAGAACACACCGTCGGTGACGATGATGCGGAAGCGTTGTGCCTGAGCTTCCTGCAGGCATTTCTCCAACTCTTCCATGTTAGCATTGGCATAACGATAGCGTTTTGCTTTGCAGAGACGCACACCGTCGATAATGGAAGCGTGGTTCAGGGCATCGCTGATGATGGCGTCCTCTTCCGTGAACAAAGGCTCAAAGACACCGCCATTGGCATCGAAGCAAGCAGCATAGAGAATTGTGTCTTCGGTCTTGAAGTAGTCGCTGATGGCTGCTTCGAGTTGTTTGTGGATGTCCTGTGTGCCGCAGATGAAGCGCACGCTCGACATGCCGAAGCCGCGCTTCTGCATCATGTTTGTTGCGCCCTCAATGAGGCGGGGATTGTCGGAGAGTCCGAGATAGTTGTTGGCACAGAAGTTAAGCACTTCCTTGCCCTTCACCTGAATGGCAGCCCGCTGCGGGCTTTCGATGAGGCGCTCCTCTTTGTAGAGTCCAGCTTCGCGAATCTCAGCGAGCGTCTGGCTGAGATGCTGTTTCATTTTTCCGTACATAATATAAGGTTTAATGGTTTAAGTAGTTTAAGGTTATGAGGTTTTTATGGTATTTGTTATGCAAAATTACAAATAAATTAGGAATTAAGAAAGAAGAATTAAGAATTATTTTATAACTTTGTGGGCACAATTAACTACAAAACAAATAAACAACCTAAAAACATAAATGAAGAACATTCTTATTATCGGCTCAACAGGACAAATTGGTTCTGAGCTGACCATGCACCTTAGAAGTCTTTATGGAAACGAACATGTTGTAGCAGGCTACATCCCCGGTGCTGAGCCGAAGGGTATCTTGCTGGAGAGCGGTCCTTCCGCTCTTGCCGATGTTGTCAAAGCAGAAAGCATAGCCGATGCAGTGAAGAAGTACAACATTGACACCATCTACAACCTTGCAGCTCTGCTCTCAGTTGTAGCAGAGTCGAAACCCCGTCTGGCCTGGAAGATTGGCATTGACGGACTATGGAACATCCTTGAGATTGCTCACGAGAACAAATGTGCTGTCTTCACTCCCAGCTCCATCGGTTCATTTGGCGTAGATACACCTCACGATATGACTCCGCAGGATACTGTGCAGCGTCCCCGCACCATATATGGTGTATCGAAGGTAACGACAGAGTTGCTGAGTGACTGGTTCTTCCACAAATATGGTGTCGATACGCGTTCCGTCCGCTTCCCAGGCATCATTTCCTACGTCACTCCTCCAGGTGGCGGTACTACTGACTATGCTGTAGATATATACTACTATGCTGTTCGTGGTGAGTGTTTCACCTGTCCCATCAAGGCCGGCACTCGCATGGACATGATGTATATGCCCGATGCCCTGCATGCTGCCCAGATGCTGATGGAGGCCGACCCAACCCGTCTGAAGCATCGCAATGGCTTCAACATCGCAGCTATGAGTTTCGACCCCGAGACAATTTACAAGGCCATCAAGGCGCACAAGCCCGACTTCGAGATGGTCTATGATGTTGACCCCCTGAAACAATCCATTGCCGAGTCGTGGCCGAACATGATGGACGACACCTGCGCCCGTCAGGAATGGGATTGGGAACACAAGTTCGGTCTTGAAGAGATGACCAAGGACATGCTGGAGAAATTAACGGAGAAGTTGCTCTGAAAGGTTTGTTAGTTTAATATGTTTGAGAGCCTCCAGTCGTATCTACGGCTGAGGGCTCTTGTATTCATTCTAACTGACGCGCAACTTTCTCCAAACTCACCGTGGTCAATCTCCAAACTCACCGCGGTGAGTTTTCTAACTATTGTGCAACTTTTCTATATTTCATGGCATGGAGAGGTTTTTAATTAGAAGCTATTGTGAGTGATTCCTGAACCATAGTGGCGTGACAGCCAATGATTCAGCAGGGTGAAGAACACGAGGCAGAATAGCGTAGACAGGACGAGCGAGAGTGCACCAGGCTGGCGGAAGCACAGCTCGATAGAAGTCAGCATAGCGACGAGCGACTGCCAGAGCATAGTGCCGAAAGCATAAACAAGCGGCCCGACACCAAAGAGTGAAACGGCAATGATAACAGCAATGTCGACGATGCGTTGCTGTCTTTCCCTCTCTTTCTGCTCATGGCAGATGCGTTGCAGGGTAGTGTAGGCAAAGTTTGATGGCAGGCGTTTCGGCTCTATTGGAGTAAGGGCCTGACGCAAGGCTTGGTGCTTATCGTTTGTGTTCATGTTTCATCAACAGATAAAGTTTTCGACGTATTCGATAGAGGCGTATGGCGATATTGCCTGCCTCCACATCAAGAATGTAGGCGATGTCGGCCACTGGCCGATTGTCATAATAGTAGAGTTGCAGGAGCATTTGCTCGTCTGGTTTTAGCTTGGCGATAGCTTGATGCAGGTCATCGATGCGGCTCTCGTCATTGAGTGTCTCATCTACCTCGGTATCTGTCAAATAAGGTTTGTCCTCAATGCTGAGATACTTGATGCGCTTTCGGCGAAGCCACGAGACGGCAGTGGTGTAGGCGATTCGGCAAATCCAGGTGCCGAAAGAGGAACGACCACCAAAGGTTTCCAGGCGGTTGTATGCACGGACGAAGGCATCCTGCGTCAGCTCCTCGGCATCCTGCTGCTGTGGCACAAGTCGTGACACTAGCGTGAAAGCCTCCGGGCCGTACCGCTCCAGGAAATAGCCGAATTCCTCGGCGTGTCCGTCGAGGATTCGGGCTATCAGTTGTTGCTCGTCCGTCTGCATCCTTTATACCTCAAACTCGTCTTTCTTCTTCTCCTCGGGTTGCTCGGCTTTGCGCTCTGCTAAGTAGGATATTAACAAACCAATGCCACCAAAGATGCAGATGCAGGCTACATAGATGATGCCACCCACTTTGTCGTAGTAGTGATAGTCATAAAAATTATCAAGCTTTCCCTCGGCAGTAATAAAGTTGAGGAAGAAGCCGACAAGAAAACCTAATCCGATGCCCAGCATTAGCCATCCAACGCGCAGGGCAGTATATTTGTTGCCGCTGCTGTAGAGTTGAATGCCTTTAAAGTCGATGTTGGTGAGTTCTGTGATTTTGCTGATGAGCATCAAACGTTCGCGCTTGCGGACGAACAGTTCAACAACTTTGTAGATGCAGCCAAATATAATGGCGCAGTTCACGGGAATCATAATCCAATCCATAGTCTTTTGTGTTTTAATTTATAAATATTGAAATGGTTTGTCTCTACTTAGTTAGACGCAACTTTCCACAATATATTACAAAAATCCCGGAACTTTTTCTGAGAGTTCCGGGATTTTTCTATGCTTGTCGGTCTATTTGGTGTTGCCTCACATCATCCATCGCTTCGCAGTAGCTTGCTGTTTTGGTATATGTGCAGACATGCTACTTGTCTTGAATCCATCAGTTGACCCCTATAAGAACCTCGGAAAGGGTGGGGTGGATGTGTACCGTCTCGCGGAGTTGGCGGAGTGTGGCACCGAGGGTGATGTAAGCTGTTACTTCCTGTACGAGGTCGGCTGCGTGGGCACCAAAGATATGGGCGCTGAGGATGCGACCCTCATCAGGTTCGGTACAGAGTTTGACCATTCCCTCCGTCTCGTTCATCGCCAGAGCCTTGCCGTTGGCACGGTAGAAGGACTTATGGCACTCGAACGACACACCAGCTTCCTTTAGTTGGTCCTCGCTTGGACCTACGCAGGCGGCTTCGGGATTGGTGAAGATGGCGGCGGGCATCACCTCGAAATGGATATCGTCCTGTTTGCCAAGGATACGGTTTACCACATGGATGCCCTGCATCTCTGCCGCATGAGCCAGCATTTGTTTGCCGTTCACGTCACCGATGGCGTATATAGACCCCTCTAAATCTCCCCTTAAAGTGGAGACTTTGAAGTCCTCATCAACGGGGATTGTGCCGTTGGGTGCAAGGGTAATGCCGGCAGTTTCAAGGTTCAGTCCTTCTGTCCGGGGTTTGCGACCCGTTGCCACCAGGATAACATCGGCCTTGACGCTTTCAGTCTGACCTTTCTTGTTTTCGAAGAACACCTCGCCGTCGGCAATCTGCTTCACGCCACATTGCATATTGAAGGTAATCCCTTCCTTTTCCATTTGTTTGCGGAGGCGTTTGGCAATATCACTGTCAAGTGCTGGGAGGCACTCTTTCAGAAACTCAATCACCGTCACTTCTGCGCCAAAGCGATTAAACACGCTGGCGAACTCCATACCTATCACCCCAGCACCGATGATGCATAGTCTCTTGGGCAGAGTATCAAGGTTCAAGAGTCCCGTTGAATCGACCACATTGGGGCTGTCAATACCAGGAACGGGGATGAGTTTGCTGACAGAACCAGTGGCAATAATGACGGGGACCTTCCCCAGTCCCTCCTTAAGGAGCGGGGTAGTGGCAAAACTGGCTTTTTCACGGATGAGTGTGATGTTGGGATTCGAAAGAATACCCTCTACACCAGCACGCAATTGGGGTACGACCGTTGCCATTCGCTCACGAGCCTCATCGAAAGAAGAAGAGTGTACGTAAGTCTTTGTGGGGATACAACCAACATTCAGGCAGGTACCTCCCACTTCAGCGCCCTCGAAGATGACGACCTTCAGTCCTTGCTTGGCGGCATATTCAGCGGCGCGGTACCCACCAGGGCCCGCACCGATGATAATCAAATCATATATAAAATTCATAAATTATAAAATGATAAAATTATATAAGGAGTCGTGAAACCTAAAAGGAATCATTATTCTCCTTCGTTTTCCTGATAATATTTATAAGGGTACCTATAAGAACATTGTTATCATTCACCATAGATTCAAATTGTGTTTCAGTTATTGTTTCTGATTCATGTAAAAGCTCTAACCAATATTTTGTTTCACGAGCTTCTTTCAAAGCTATTTCAAGTTTGCTGATGAAGTCTGCTTTACTTTGAGCATGAATACTCTCTGACACATTTGCGCCAATGCTGGTTCCTGATTTGTAAATCTGATACGACATTAACTGCTCATGCCTTTCTTGCTTCAGGAAATGGTTAAGTTTTATTATTCTCAGCGCGAAAGCTTTACTTAAATCGTATATCAGATTTTCATGTTCCACAGTTTTTTTATAATCTTATAATCTTTTAATTTTATAATATTTCATTTTTCAACACCTTCCAGGTGGTGACGGGATGCTTAGCTGCCAACACATCATCAACGCGTCCGATGGGCGTGGTATGCGGCGCTGACTTCACCAAATCGGGATTGGTCTTAGCTTCCTCGGCTATTTGGCGCATTACGGCGATAAAGCCATCAAGCGTCTCCTTCGACTCGTTCTCCGTGGGCTCAACCATGAGAGACTCGTGGAAGAGCAACGGGAAGTAGATGGTGGGTGCATGATAGCCGTAGTCGAGCAGGCGCTTGGCCACATCCATCGTAGTAACACCTGTAGATTTATCTTTCAAACCATCGAACACAAATTCATGACAGCAAATTGTATCAATGGGCAACTCATAGACATCCTTCAGGCTCTCCTTGATGTAGTTGGCATTAAGTACAGCCAGAGGGCCAACCTCTTTGACATGTTCACGACCCAACGAGAGAATATAGGCGTATGCACGCATCATCACACCATAGTTACCATAATAAGGCGACACCACAGGGAAGAATTCTTGTAACCCTTCACGGACACCTACAGGACCTGAACCGGGACCACCGCCACCATGAGGTGTGGAGAAGGTCTTGTGCAGGTTGATGTGCATAACATCGAAGCCCATGTCGCCAGGACGACAGGCACCCAGCATCGGGTTGAGGTTCGCGCCATCATAGTACATCAAACCACCACAATCGTGGATCAGTTTGGCAATCTCAGGGATACGCGTCTCGAAGAGTCCGAGGGTATTGGGATTGGTCATCATCATGGCTGCGATGTTAGCGCCTTCAAGTGATACGAGACGTTGCAAGTCATCGAAATCAACGGTGCCGTCGGCAAGCGACTTCACCTCAATAATCTCCAAACCGCAGACAGCAGCAGAGGCAGGGTTCGTACCGTGTGCGCTATCAGGTACGATAACCTTCTTGCGCTGCATATCCCCACGAGAACGATGATAGTTATCAATCGTCATCAGACCTGTCAGTTCACCATGTGCACCAGCATAAGGCTTAAAAGTAAAGTGAGCCAGACCTGTCAGTTCGCAGAGCGATTGCTCAAGAAGCTTTACCAGTGCCAGTGCACCTTTTACTGTGTCGGCAGGTTGTTGAGGATGCAAATTCTGGAACTGAGGTTGTGCAGCCATCTCCTCATTAATCTTTGGGTTGTACTTCATGGTACAAGAGCCAAGGGGATAGAAGCCGGTATCGACACCAAAGTTGTTGTTTGAGAGGTTTGTGTAGTGACGTACTACTGTCAGCTCGTCGCACTCAGGCAATTTGGCCTCCTCAGTACGCTGCATCGAAGCAGGTATCTCATAATTGCCAAAATTGTTCTTTGGCAGGCTGTAGCCTTTGCGGCCCTCTTTCGAAAGTTCGAAAATCAAATTTCCATATAGTCGGTTATTCATAATCTCACAATTTGATAGTTAATGTAAACCATTTACTAATGGAAGTGCCTCAACGAAACGGTCGATTTCTTCCTTGGTACGCTTTTCCGTAACAGCAATGAGCAAATTACCATCATTCATCCTAACACCAGGTAGAATGCCATTCATCGTATAGCACGAGAATAAATTGTCAAGATTTCCATCATATCGAACAAGGAACTCATTGAAGAAAGGCTTGTCGTAAACCAGATGGAACTTGCCGGTCTTCTGGAGTTTGTCGCAGAGATAATGTGCACCAGCGTATGATAGCTGGGCAGCTTCCTTGATTCCCTGTTTGCCCATCAACGATAGATAGACAGTCACGAAGAGAGCCATCAGACTCTGATTACTACAGATGTTGGAGGTTGCCTTTTGGCGGCGGATGTGTTGCTCGCGAGCCTGCAGGGTGAGTACGAAGGCACGTTGGTCGCGATTGTCCTTCGTCATGCCAACGATACGACCAGGCATCTTGCGAATCAGCTTTTCTGTGCAACACATGTAACCTACGTACGGACCGCCAAACAGCATGGGAATACCTAAACTCTGGCCATCGCCTACAGCGATATCAGCCCCCCATTCTCCAGGAGTCTTCAATACGGCAAGGTCAGCGGCTACACTATCCATAATGAATAGTGCCTTTTGCTCGTGACATGCCTCAGCAAAGCCTGTGAAGTCCTCAACAATACCATATACATTAGGTTGCTGAACCATGACGCCTGCAACGCCTTCAAGAGTTGAGAGTTGAGAGTTGAGAGTTGAGAGGTCTGTCACACCGTCCTTGACAGGAATTGTTACCAGTTCAATACCTTGATGTAGAGCATAGGTGTCCAGCACCTCGCGTGTTTTAGGGTTCAAAGCACCAGATACCAGCACCTTGTTCTGCTTCTTGCCGGCAGCCACAGCCATCATCATCGCCTCAGCAGCGGCAGTCGTGCCGTCGTACATCGAGGCGTTCGAGATGTCCATACCTGTCAACTCAGTCATCATACTCTGGTATTCAAAGATATAGTGCAGCGTACCCTGAGAAATCTCGGCCTGATAGGGTGTGTATGACGTTAGGAACTCAGAGCGTTGCAGCAGGCTTGGAATTACTGATGGAGTGTAGTGGTCATAGACACCATAGCCTGCAAAGCAAGTCAATTGCTTGTTTTGCGAACCTAACTTCGCGAAGAGGTCGCGCACCTCCATCTCGCTCATTCCCGAGGGCAACTTGTAGTCACCTCGGAAGCGGATGCTCTCAGGAATCTGGGCGTAGAGTCCGTCGAAGTCTTTTACTCCGGCTTTCTCCATCATCGCTTTCAGATCATCCTGAGTATGGGGAAAATACTTAAAATCCATTGAACTTTGAACATTGAGCATTGGACATTACGCATTCTCACAGAAAGCTTCATAAGCTTTGGCATCCATAAGATTGTCGAGCTCGGAGGGGTCACTTAACTGAACCTTGATAATCCAGTTGGCGAAAGCGTCCTTGTTGAGGAGTTCAGGCTCGTCTTCCAGAGCTTCGTTAACCTCTACCACAGTTCCGCTAACAGGAGAGATGAGGTCGCTTGCTGCCTTGACACTCTCTACAGCGCCAAACTCTTCGCCTGCTGTGACTTCGTCATCTACATCGGGCATGTCAACATAAACCACGTTGCCCAAAGCATGCTGAGCATAATCGGAGATACCAATGTAACCAAATTCGCCTTCTACGCGAATGAACTCGTGTGACTCGCTGTAAAGGAGTCCTTCCATAAATTGTGCCATAATTGTTTATTTTTTATAATGTTTATCGTAAAATTTCTTTTTAACTACTACTCCGGGGAAGACCTTCTTGCGGATTTGTACCTGGAGGGGAGTGTCGAGTTTGGCGAACTCTGTCTTGACGAGAGCCATGCAGACACTCTTATCGACGCTGAGGCAATGGTAACCAGTCGTTACTTCACCAACGACTTCTCCATCATTGTTCAGTACAGCATAACCGTGACGGGGAATTGCCTTGTCTGCAAGTTCGATGCCGACAAGCTTCTGAGGCACACCATTCGCCTTTTGCTCTACGAGGGCTTCCTTTCCGATGAATTCGGGCTTGTCGAGTTTGCAGAACATCGAAAGACCAGCCATCACGGGCGAGATGTCTGCGCTAAGTTCGTCGCCATAGAGGGGTAACCCTACCTCGAAGCGCAGGGTATCGCGGCAGCCGAGACCGCAAGGCTTGCAGCGTCCGCTTTCAATAAGTTTGTCCCAAGACTTCTGTGTGAATTCGTGCGAACCATAAATCTCAAAACCGTCCTCACCAGTATAACCTGTGCGGGAGATGATGATATCGCCCACAACTTTTGCCGTGTAGAACTTCAGCTCGCTGCAGGAAATTCCGAGTACCTCTTCGACGACGGCCTCAGCTTCGGGACCTTGTACGGCGAGCTGCCCATAGTAGTCGCTTTGGTGGTTGAGGTTGATGTCGAAACCTGCTGTGTGTTCCTTCATCCAAGCTACATCCTTGTCGATGTTGGCTGCATTGATGACGAGGAAGAAGTCGTTCTCGCCCATCTTATAAACGAGCAAGTCATCTACTGTGCCACCGTTAGGATAAAGCATCATACCATAATATATCTGTCCGATAGGTGCTCCGCTGACATCGTTTGTGAAGATGTGCTGGACATAGCGCTCAGCATCGGGACCGGTGATTCGCACTTCGCCCATGTGACTCACGTCAAAGACGCCGCAATGCTGTCGGACAGCATTATGTTCGTCTGTAATGTTTGAATACTGAATGGGCATGATAAATCCACCAAAGGGCGACATAAGTGCGCCGAGTGCCACATGGCGGTCATAAAGACATGTTTTCTTTTCCATAATTATATTTTTATTTGATGAGTTGACGAGTAATTATGAGTTGTGCATTATGAATTTAGGGTCAAGGTATTCTTGTTCGATGGTTTCGATGCCTCTTATATCTTCATCTATTAGTTTCAGTTCTTTGTTGCATAGCTTTTCAACAGCATTTCTTTTGAACTCCTCGATACTAAGGTCTGTGTGTTCCTTTAATAGTGTGATGCGTTGGCGTACACTTTCTACACCGTGCTTGTCAAGTTTTGTCTGCGGTGGTGTGATGGCATTGAGCATGTGTTCCATATCTGTATCGAAGAGCATAGTACCGTGCACGATACTATGTCCGGGGATGTGGTAGAAAGCATTACCCGATACTTTCCTTTCATCGATGAGGACATCGTTGTTCTCTGTTGAGGTGGCAGGGAGTCCTAACTCTTGCAGCATCTTGCAGACCATTTCCATATAGCGACTGAAGGTGTGCTTCACCTCATCGGAGCGGGTGATATAACTCATCATAACATTCGACTTGTCTGCATAGACACAGCCGCCTCCGCTCTTGCGGCGATAGAACTGGATTCCATGCTCGCGGCAATAGGGTAGATTCACCTCATTCTCGATGACCTGATTGCGTCCGAAGATGACCGTCGGCTCCACTTGCCAGAGGAAGAAGAGGTCGTCGTCATAGTTAAGATTGCGCGCCACATATTCCTCCATCGCCAGATAGAAACTCAGGCGGTGAGTATCGTCAGATGGCAAGGAAACATAGGTCATGAGCGGGTTTCTTGGGGGCTTATACGGGTTGTTAGTTTCGTAGCGACTACAAAGATACTTCTTTTTCTTAGAAGGACAAAACATAAAACGAAAAAATTATGAATAATTTTTATTTTCCTTCATTCTTCCCTCACCCTTGACCTAGCTCAAATGATTTCTATAGAAACGATAGAACACTATTATTAAGGGCTTCCGTTTTTGTTCGGAAGCCCTCTTTCTCATACAGCTCATAAAGGATGAGCGTATATTTCATTCCCTACATGTGCGGAGTTACGTACGTTTGTTTTATCCGAACGAAGGGAGATTTTATGATTGTATCAATTTTCCCTTTTGCTTCTCTATCTGCTCTTCTGCATATTGGCGGGTGATAGAGAGCGTTTTTACCTGCTGAGAAGGTGAACTGTATTGTGCCTCTATCATGATACTCTCCATAATAGAACGTAGCCCGCGGGCTCCGAGCTTGTACTCTACGGCTTTATCTACAATATAGTCCAACGCTTCTTCATCGAAAGCAAGTTTGATGCCATCCATCGCAAACAGCTTTACTTGCTGCTTGACAAGAGAGTTCTTTGGCTCTGTCAGGATGCGACGCAAAGCAGCGCGGTCCAAGGGATCGAGATAGGTTAGTACTGGCAGACGACCTATGATTTCGGGAATGAGGCCGAAACT
>JAGCNQ010000060.1 GCA_017645845.1 Bacteroidaceae bacterium | reverse complement strand
TAAATGGTAAATTATTTGACCTTGACGGCCGACCTCTCTCCACCAAACCTGCCCGTGGCATCTACATTGAGGATGGAAAGAAGAGAATGGTGAAGTAACCTCCCAACTCCCTTCGCTACACGAATAGGAGCAAAAGTAATAATAAATCATGGTACAATTGAATAAACACGTATAGCCTCAACAATATCTACTATATATAACTATGATAATTATGAAACAAGTATTTTTAACTGTTGTTGCACTTCTTTGGGCAATAGTGGGCTTTGCAGATGTGGAAATTAACGAGACGAACTTCCCAGACGAGGATTTCCGCAATTGGGTGCTCAGCCAGGACTATGGTAAAGACGGAGTGCTGACAGAAGAGGAGATAGCAGGCATTACAAGTATTGACGTTGCCTACAAGAAGATACAAAATATAGCAGGCATTGAATACTTCACCTCGCTAACAGTTCTGAACTGCTATAAAAACCAGCTAACTTCCCTTGATGTTTCAAATAATACAGAACTTACTACTCTGTGTTGCACCACCAACCAGTTGACGAATCTCGATGTATCAAAATGTATCAACTTGACACATTTGGAATGCATTGGTAATCAGTTGACAAAACTTGATGTTTCAAATAATACTGCACTGAACGAGTTACATTGCTCTGGAAACAATTTAACTGCGCTTGACTTATCGAAAAATTTAGGGCTAACTAATCTGAACTGTCACGGAAACCAACTTACAGAACTTGACGTGTCGAAGAATACTGCACTTAAAAGAATCTGGTGCAGTGAGAACCTATTGACTTCACTTGATGTTTCTGGCTGCACTTTGTTGGAGAGTTTGAAATGCGCAAAGAACAGGCTAACAATGCTTGAAGTGTCAGGATGCCCTGAGTTATGGGAAATTTTCTGTCACAACAATCAGATTAAGGGTGAAGCGATGGACGAATTTATAGAAGGTCTGCCTACCGTTCCTAATGGATGGGGGCACTTGTGTATTATTGATCCTGAAAACGAGCAGAACGTAATGACCAAATCACAAGTCGCGGCAGCAAAGGCTAAAAGTTGGCATCCACGCTATAAATATGGTGCATTCGGCACACCCGGATACACAGACTACGAGGGCATCGATGATGCTTCTGGCATCAGCAGTGCTCTTAAAGGACAAATAGCAAATGATAAATGGTATGACCTCCAAGGCCGCCGCATCTCCGCCAAGACTGCACGTAGTATCTATATAGAGGATGGGAAGAAGAGAATTGTTAAGTGACTTTCGACCCTCTAATACAAAGTAGGGAGCAAGACTGTTGAGTCTTACTCCCTTTCTTGTGGGCGCTGAGGGATTCGAACCCCCGACCCTCTGCTTGTAAGGCAGACGCTCTGAACCAGCTGAGCTAAGCGCCCTTTTTTCAAAATTGCGGTGCAAAGGTAAGACAATCCTTTGATATGTGCAAGCTTTTACGCTAAAATTTTTAACGATTGTATGCAATGATGCCCTCGACCTCTCTCTGGGCTCCCTTTCCAGCAACTATCATCTTATTGACGTCAATAAAATGGTCTGACGCTGACAAACTCTGTCGTATACTGCTTTTGCCATACAAAAGTCTAGTTATATGCTAAAAGAGACCACATAAAAGTTAATCAAACATAAATTCTTCACTCTTCACTTTTCACTCTTCACTTTTTTTCGTACCTTTGCACGGAATTTTATACACCTTATTATATATAAGCACACAGAATGAAACATTTCAGACTTGTGGACAACCTGATGGGTTGGCTTACATTCGCCATCGCGGCCTACGTCTATTGCAGCACGATAGAGCCCACGGCAAGTTTCTGGGACTGCCCGGAGTTCATTACTACAGCCTATAAACTGGAAGTCGGTCACCCGCCTGGGGCACCATTTTTCATGCTCACGGCCAATCTCTTCACGCAATTCGTCAGCGACCCGACGCTCGTGGCTCTCATGGTCAATATGATGAGTGCCCTCTTCAGTGCGGCCTGCATCATGTTCCTCTTCTGGAGCATCAGCCATCTGGCACGCAAACTGGTGGGCGAGAACGGAAGGGTGCAGAACCTGGCACAGCTCATTACGGTCGAAGCAAGTGCCCTGACCGGTGCTTTGGTCTATACGTTCAGCGATACCTTCTGGTTCAGCGCCGTCGAGGGTGAAGTGTATGCCTACAGCAGCCTCTTCACGGCCGTTGTCTTCTGGCTCATGCTGAAATGGGAAGACCATGCCGACGAACCGGGTTCCGACCGCTGGCTCATCCTGATTGCTTATCTGACGGGCCTCAGCATCGGTGTCCACCTGCTGAACCTGCTTTGCCTGCCTGCCTTGGTTCTTATCTTCTACTATAAGAAGGTGAAGAATGCTACCATGAAGGGTGCTATGCTCTCGCTGGTAGGCAGCGGCGTGCTTATTGCCGCTGTGCTCTACGGCATCGTGCCTGGCATTGTGAAGGTGGGCGGATGGTTCGAACTGCTCTTCGTGAATACATTCGACATGCCCTTCAATACGGGTGTCATTGTTTATATTGCCCTGCTTGTGGGCATTGTGCTGTGGAGCATCTGGGAAACCATCAAGCAGAAGAGCCGCCTGCGCATGAACATCTCCTACCTGCTGAGCGTCGGTATGCTGGGCATCCCCTTCTACGGCTACGGCTGGACGAGCATCCTCTGCGGCATTGTCGTACTTGCTCTGCTCTACCTCGCCCTGCAATGGAAGCGCGAGGGCAAGAGCGTCGTGACAGCCCGCCTGATGAACACCTCGCTGCTGTGCATGCTGATGATTATGATTGGCTACAGCTCGTATGCCGTCATCGTCATCCGCAGCTCCGCCAATACGCCGATGGACCAGAACTCGCCGGAGGATATCTTCACTCTGGGCACCTACCTGAGCCGTGAGCAATACGGTGACCGCCCGCTCTTCTACGGACCGGCATACACCAGTCAGGTGCTGCTCAAACCCGACGGGAACTACTGCGTGCCCGTCAGCGAAAAGGGTGCTCCCGTCTATCAGCGCAAGGAGAAACAGACGTCCGAAGAGCCTGACCGCTACGAGATACAGCGCTACAAGACCGACTACGTCTATCAGCAGAATATGTTCTTCCCCCGCATGTACAGCGAGGCACATTCCAGTGCCTACGAGAGCTGGATGGGCGGTGTGAAAGGAACGGTAAAGAGCTACGAGCGCTGCGGCGAGATGGTACAGATAAAGACTCCTACCCAGCTGGAGAACCTGCGCTTCTTCCTGAGCTACCAGGTCAACTTCATGTACTGGCGCTACTTCATGTGGAACTTTGCCGGACGCCAGAACGACCAGCAGGGCAACGGCGAATGGGAGCACGGCAACTGGATTACAGGCATCCCCCTCCTCGACAACATGCGTCTGGGAGACCAAAGCAAACTGCCCAGCGAACTGCGCGAGAACAAGGGACACAATGTCTTCTACTGTCTGCCTCTGTTGCTTGGCCTCATCGGTCTGCTGTGGCAGCTTTTCAAAAACGACGAGAAGAATCAGGGCGAGGGCGAAAAGCAGTTCGGCATCGTCTTCTTCTTGTTCTTCATGACAGGTCTGGCCATCGTGGTTTACCTCAACCAGACACCGATGCAGCCACGTGAACGTGACTACGCATACGCCGGTTCCTTCTATGCATACGCTATCTGGGTTGGTCTCGGTGTGGCAGGCATCGCCTACTACCTGCAGAAACTTCTCAAGAACGAGACCGTTTGCGCAGCCCTCAGTTGCCTTTGCATCCTGGTGCCCATACAGATGGCCGGTCAGACGTGGGACGATCACGACCGCTCAGGCCGCTATACCTGCCGCGACTTCGGACGCAACTACCTTGAGTCGCTCGACAAGGACAACTTCCCCATCATCTACACTAACGGCGACAACGATACCTTCCCCCTGTGGTACGCACAGGAGACAGAAGGCTTCCGCACCGATGCCCGCGTCTGCAACCTCTCCTACCTGCAGACCGACTGGTACATCGACCAAATGAAGCGCCCCGCTTACGACTCGCCCGCCGTACCTATCCATTGGAGCAGGCTGCAATATGTGGCAGGTACCCGAGAAGGCATCTCCGTCCGTCCAGGCACTTTGGAACGCCTCATCGAATCTTATAAGGACAATCCCGAGGCTCTTCGTGACATTCTGGGAGATGACCCGTACGAGCTCAAGAGCATCATTGACAACTGGGTACTCAGCGACAATCCCGACCTGCGCTTCATCCCCACCGACAGCATCGTCATGACCATCGACAAGGAGGCTGTCAAGCGTAGCGGTATGATGATAGCCGGCGACAGCATTCCCGACAAGATGCACATCAGCCTGAAAGGCAAGCGTGCCGTCTATAAGAGCGAAATGATGATGTACGAGATGATTGCCCAATGCAACTGGGAACGCCCCATCTACATGGCGATGACGGTTGGTCCCGAAAACAAGGCCACCATTCAGGACTTCTTCGTACAGGAGGGTCTCGCTTATCGCATCACGCCCTTCAACACCACGAAGAGCGGCAAGAACATCGATACGGAGAAGATGTACGAGAACCTCATGACGCGCTTCACCTTCGGCGGCATCGACAAGCCGGGTATCTACCTTGACGAGACCGTTATGCGCATGTGCGGCACCCATCGCCGTATCTTCGCACAACTGGCTTCGCGTCTCATTCAAGAAGGCAAAATGGACAAGGCTGCAAAAGTCGTAGCCAAGGCAGAACAGGCCATTCCGCCCAGCTCTGTGCCCCACAGTTACAGCAGCGGCTCGCTAGAGCTGGCTCGTGCATGGAACACCATCGGAGGCAAGAAGGAAGCCTGCGACATCGCTTATCCCGTGGCCGTTGAGTCGGCCGAGTATCTGGAATGGTACCTAAGTCTGCCCAACAAGATTCTCTTGATTAGCGAAAGGGATTGCATGTACTACCTATATGCGATGCACAGCGCACTGGGCGTCCTGGAGAGTGCCGGTAGCGACAAGGCGATGGATCTTGCCAAGCAGCTCGATCACTACAACCAACTGCTCCAAAGCCGTCTTTATGGCAGCGTCGGCATGGATGCCGATGAGGAGGAATACGAAGAGGAGCTAATTAATGAGGAAGAGGAAGAAGAAGGACCCTTCCCGACCTCCCCTAGGGGAGGAGAGACTCCCTAAATTGTATATCATCTCGTGTTTATTGAGCAGCCACCAAGAATCTTCCGTTGGTTCTATCCCCACGCCCTGTGGCGGATAGACCAACATAGGAAGGTCGTCTTCCTGACCTTCGACGACGGACCGATTCCCGAGGCGACGCCCTTCATCCTCGATACGCTGGACCGCTACGGAGTCAAAGCGACCTTCTTCATGGTGGGAGAAAATGCTGTGAAGTACCCTCACCTGGCCGACGAAGTGCGACTCAGAGGACATGGCATCGGCAATCATACCTACAATCACCTCTCTGGAGCACGCCACACACCCTGGACTTATTTGGCCAATGCCAAGAAGGCTGACGATGTACTGCACAGCAATTTGTTCAGGCCTCCGCATGGATGGATAGGCATGGTGCAGTATCGTGTGATACGCCACTGCGGATATAAGGTCGTGATGTGGGATGTGGTGACGCGCGACTACAGCCGCCTGCTCACAGCGAATGATGTGGTCAACAACGTGAAACGCTATACCCGAAACGGCAGCATCATCACCCTACACGATTCACTCAAGAGCATAGACAAACTCAAACATGCGCTTCCCGAGATACTTGCGTGGCTAAAGCAAGAAGGATATGAGTTCGGCGTTATTGAATAGCAAAGACATCAAAGCCCAGGCATTACGTCTGGGCTTTGTCGCCTGCGGTCTCGCCAAGGCCGAACCAGTGGCGGACGACGACAGCGCCCGTTTCCTTCGCTGGCTCGAACTCGACTACTGCGGCGAAATGGACTATCTGCGGCACAACGTCGATATGCGCCTGCACCCCGAACTCCTCGTCCCTGGAGTGCGGACGATTGTCAGCCTGGCAATGAACTTCATGCCTGAGAGCCAACAGCCCGCCATCAGCCTCTATGCACAAGGGCAGGACTATCACGACGTCATGAAGCAGCGGATGCGGCAGCTCATGGAGACACTGCAACTTGAGGGGCGCTGTTTTGTCGATACCGCGCCCATCTTGGAGCGTTACTGGGCCTGGAAGAGCGGCGTAGGCATCATCACCCAGGGCGGCTTCGTCGCTGTACCCGGCTATGGACCGACAGTCTTCCTGGGAGAACTCTTCCTAACCTCGGAATCCGACCATTACGATAACCCCATAGCCCCTCCTCCTCGGGGAGGGACGGGCAAGGGCGTCTGCCCCGCACTCACGCCCGAGGGTCTCGATGCCCGCCGCTGCATCAGCTACCAGACCATAGAGCATCGCGGACCGTTTGCCGAGGAGATACGACTGCGACGCACTTTCTATGGCTGCGACCGCTGCATGCGTGCCACCCCGCAGTTTGCAGAAGCCAAACCCACCGACGAGCCCGCCTTCCAACCTTCTGAAGCTTTGCTCCAGATGACACCCGAGGACTGGCAAGACCTTACCGAGGAACAGTACCGCGCACTCTTCAAGGGTTCAGCTGTCAAGCGTGCCAAGTACGACGGTCTGAAGCGCAACATAGAACGCTGGTTGGAGGCTATGCCCTCCTCTGAGGCTACGGACTCTGGCTCCTCGCAGGAATAAAAATTCTATTGCTACGCACGGGGATTATTTTTTCTCTGCGCAGCAATAATTCTTCCTACGCACAGGAAAAATACAGGGGTATGTATTGACTTATACGGTGCGCTACGACAATAGGGATGGGAGGCGATATCCTATTATTTTTTTGCGATTTTAATATCACAATGTCACACTCATTGAATTTCAGAACGTTGTGTGTGACATTTGTGACATTATAGTGTCTTTTCCTGATTTTGGTTGACAGTTTTTTGTACTTTTCCTGATATGGTTGACAAACTATTTACTGAATAAGTTGACAGTATTCTGTCTTTTACTAATTAAAAATAATAGTTGATTCTACCCGATGTACTGCAGAAAACGGTCGGGATAATAGTTCATGATGAGTTCGTCGGGGAACTCTGTCTCAGCCAACAGAGGCCAGATGAACTCGTAGTTGGCGATGTCGTAGCTGATGTGAGCATCGCTGCTCAGGATAACAGGTACTTCGTACTTCTTGCACAGACGCAGTATCTCGAGGTTGTTTTTCAGAGCGCTCTCCTTGTTGCGACGGGGATTGAGACTACTGTTATTGATTTCGAGCAACGTCCTGGACTCTTTTGATGCCAAGACGATGGGTTCGAAGAGGAGGTCGGCTGTACCATCTCCTGGATGAGATATGACTTGGACCCACGGGTTCCGTATGGCCGCCAACATACCTTCGGTGTTCTCTTCGATAGAACCGCCTTGCCAGCAGAGCACGTGTATGCCGGCAATGCGCAGGTCCAATTGGCGATAATAATACTCATCAAGGTCAAGCGTGCCTTTTGTGTCGAGGATGTTCAGTTCAGCACCGAGCATGAGGCGGAGGTCTCCCATCTGTCGGGGCACGACATGCAGGTTGCGAAAATAGATAGGGTCGCATGTGCCCGGTATGCCTGGGGCGTGCTCGGTGATGCCGAGGATGTCGAGTTTCTTCTGCTGGGCAGCAGCCACCATCTCCTGCAAGGTGCTGTAGGCGTGGCCGCTCATAATGGTGTGGGTGTGAATGTCAAGCTTTAGTGTATAGTTCATAGTGCATAGTTCATAGTTGAGGTGTCTGTAAATGTTTTGCCTTCAAAAAAAATCGTACAGGCATGCAGCATGAGTCTTTCGGCGGGAATTCCGTAGAGACGGTCGCCGACAATGGGATTATCCAGGCCGAGGGGATGGGCACAGTGGACGCGAAGCTGATGCGTGCGCCCTGTTATCGGCCGCAACTCCAGCAGAGCATGTCTGTCTCTGTTCTCCAGCACGCGGTAGTGCGTCTGTGCTGACTTACCATGCTTCATGTCCACCATCTGACGGGGACGGTCGTTGATATCAGGACGCAGTGGCAGGCTGATGTCGCCCTCCTGCCCGACGGGCATCTCATGCTCGAGCAGAGCGTGATAGACTTTGTGGATGCGGCGGTGCAGGAAGAGGTCTTGCAACTGGTGGTACCTCTCCTCAGTCAGCGCGATGAGCATCAAGCCGCTGGTGTCCATATCAAGACGGTGTACGATAAGGGGACCTTCGGCCTGGGGGAACATCTGTCTCACAATCTCCTGCACACTAGGCTGGTTGTCTTTCCCAGGCACGGAGAGCAGGCCAGGCGGTTTGTCCACAACGACCATCTCACTGTCCTGATATACGATACGGAGGTCGAGGGTTCGGGAAGAAGATGCAAGCAAGGGGTTGGGCTCAACGTTGAGCCCACGGAGCATGTGGCGCAGAATGGGACGGCACTTGCTGTTACAGGCGGGATAGTAATGTCCATCCAGTCGTACTTCGTCCGTAGGCGAGGCACCTATCCAAAACTCAGCCATACAGAGCGGCTGAAAGCCATTCTTATAAGCGGCTTGCAAGAGTTTTGGAGCACAACACTCGCCTGCTCCGGAAGGCGGAACGGCAGGATAAAAGAGTTCAGGCAGTGATTGAGTTTCGCCGAGGGCATTGAGGAAAACAAACTGACGGAAGAGCCATTGCTGCAGGGCGATGCTTCGTTGGTGACGTTCACTCCGTAGCAGATCTGCCAGCCGACGAGTCTCCACCAATGGCTCCTCCTCTTCGACAATACGCTGCTCCCAGGCGCGCTTCAAACGGCGATACTCTGCCTTCTCGTACTGACTCTGACGTATGAGCTCTTGACAATTTCCCGCCATTTCATCGGCAGGAATTGACTTTCTCCGCGCATCCCGTTTCGCCTTGCTCTGCTTCATCTGCTCCCTGCGTGCTATAAGCTCCGCCGACATTTTCTGCCGGAGCAGGGCAGAACCCGCCTCCAACTCGTCGAGGCGAGGGGACAACAGGGCAATCCGTCGATTGATGTCAGTGATAGCGGCCTCCTCTTCCTGGAAATAACAGCCAGGCGCCATGAGGTCGAAGACAGGTGGAACGAAGTATTCGTGCCGCGTCTGTCCGCCAAGCGTACCGGAAAAGGCGGCGAGGAAGGACAGCGGCCGGACGATGAGTACCCCAAACATCTTACCCTGCTGAAGTTCATCGCGCCACTCAGGATGCTGGGAGACGTAGCGACGCACCTCACCAGCCGCTGCAATGCAGAGCGGATGCGGCTCGTAACAGAAAGGATAAGTGAACTGCTTGGGCAGTGGAGTTTGCTGGAACTCGGGCGGCAGTGGATGGACAGCTACAGCCATAGCACGCCCTCCGGTCCTAGGTTAAAAAGCAAATCGACTATGCTGAGGTCTGGCAGGAATCCGTGCCGTGAAGCAAAGACCTGATAGTAGCCCTCCTCCAAACTTCTTTGCCCTCCGTCGGGCAAAGCCTTCCCCAATCGCTCCGCTGCCAACGGGCGATTGCCCGAGGAGGGAGTCTTTTCTCCTACCACTCCGAGAAGAGGCTCTCCTCCGTAGTCAATTCTCCGTTGTCCGTAATCTGTTGTCCTACTAACGGGCTTCTGAATGTCAAGTAAAGAAGCAGTCAATTCCATTAGCTTTTCGTTGAAGTCTGCAAGAAACTCCCATTTCCTCTCATAAAAAGGAGCAAAGTCGTCGGCATAGTACTCAAAGAAAGGCGACTGCCTGTAACTGCTCTCCAGAGCTACCCAATGCCGGTGCCGCCAATTGCCATGATCACTGATACGGACATCGCGCATCATAGTCTTACCCTCTGCCCTGACAACAGGGATGGTGAGGGCAAGCGGCCCCGAGGGGCTGTCTATCCAACAGCGGTTGCGAAGCGTCTGCTTAGTGAAATGATCGCAGACCTCCAGGAGAACCTTGTCACTCCGGAGGTAAACGCTATAGTGGGAAACCGGCGCAAGGTAACAACAAGGAAGAACGGCTTGCAAAGTCTCTAAACTCTAAACCATCAACTCTAAACTAAATTACTTAATATTATCTACTAAGCGGAACAAGCGACTCCAACGTATATGATGCCCACTGAACCAAGAACGGTCCGCATCGGTACTAAGCCAAATGAAGATGGGCTTGCCTACGATATGGTCTTCAGGCACAAAGCCCCAATAACGTGAATCAGCCGAGCAGTGGCGGTTGTCACCCTGCATCCAATAATAGTCCATCTTGAAGGTATATTCCGTAGCCTTCGTGCCATTGATAAGGATTTCACCTTCGGGCGTCACCTTCAGATCGTTACCCTCATAGACACGGATGGGTCGCTCGTAGATGGGCAGATTCTCTATCGTGAGTTTCACACTTTCACCTTTCTTGGGTATCCATATGGGGCCGTAGTTGTCCTGACTCCAACCCGTATAGCCGTTTTGCGGATAGAGTCTCTCATCCGTGCTGTTCTCGATAGGAGTAATTCGCGACACGTACTCGGGATGTGCCTCAAGCGCTTTCTTCGCTTCCGCAGTAAGTGGAATCTCACCTGACTGATACATATCCTGCACATCTCTCATTGTCAGACCAATCTCATGAACAAGTTCATCAGGAAGGTAGTTTGTCTTCAACTCAACATGATAGTTGAACTGTACGTTCTTGGGCGCTGGGTTCTCTTTGCCGTCAAGATAGATGACACGGTCGCGTATCTCCAGTGTTTGGCCGGGCAGACCCACACAGCGCTTCACGTAGTTTTCCCGACGGTCAACAGGGCGCCAGTCAACCTCTCCATATTCTTCAAACCTCATGCCCATCTGCTCCCCTAACCTATTACGGAAGCCCGAGTCAGACACAAACCGCCGCCCCAACTCATAAGCTTTGGCATAGTAGTTATATCTTTCCAGAGGAGAAAGTGAGGCCAGGTCCACCCTGCCTGCCAAATCCTTGCCCACACTATAGCAAATGGCATAGTACTCCGTCTGATACACACTGACAATCGTATCCCCAGCAGGGTAGTTGAACACCACTATGTCATTCAGCTTTACTGGCTTTGGAGTCACGCGCTTGTACTCCCATTGTGGCCATTCAAAATAACTCTTTCCGCCGAAGGGTAGTGTATGCTGGCAGAGCGGCATGTGCAAAGGCGTCTGAGGCACACGCGGTCCGTAGCTCATTTTACTTACCAGCAGATAGTCTCCCACCAGCAAACTCTTCTCAAGCGAACTGGAAGGAATGGTGTAGTTCTGGAAAAAGTAGATGTTGACGAAATAGACTGCCACTAGTGCAAAGACGATAGCATCTACCCAACTCATCACAGTGCGGACGATGGGATTCTCGGCATCCTTCCACCATGTCCATGGGATGAGGCGCGTAACATATGCGTCGAAAATGAATGGGATAACGATGAGTCCCCACCAGGCATCTACCCAATAGAGGAATGCAATGTAGAGGGCAATAGCGATAATAGCTTTTACCCAATCTTTCGCTGTAGCTTTGTATCTTTTCTTCTTTGTCATAATATAATGTAATGGGGAGTTATGATTAGGAGTTAAATGGGGAGTTATAATGGGAAACTAAAATTTAAACAAATCTTTCATTGTGAGCAGGCCCGTGTGCTGAGCTGTGTATTCGGCAGCCAAAACTGCTCCCATAGCAAAGCCGCGCCTGTTATGAGCATCGTGCGTAATGATAATCATATCCTCAGGAGAATCATATGTGATGGTATGAATGCCGGGAACTTCCTTTTGACGTATATCATCGATACGCAGGACATCGGGCTTTGTCTCATGCAAGCCCCAGCGCTCCTTACGGTCCAGATTGGCTACAATCTGTTCTGCCAACGTAATCGCTGTACCGGAAGGTGCATCTAGTTTGTGCACGTGATGCGTTTCCACCATATTCACATCGTACTGGTCGAACTGATTCATAATCTTGGCCAGATAAGCATTGACCGCACTGAAGATAGCGACTCCAACACTAAAGTTGCTTGCCCAGAAGAGCGTTTTACCATCGGTCGTACAAGCCTTGCGCACCTCATCTTCGTGGTCCTTCATCCAACCGGTACTGCCGCTTACCACCTTCACCCCAGCCTTCCAAGCCTTCAGGTAATTAGCGTATGCTGTCCAGGGCGTAGTAAACTCAATGGCGACATCGGAACTTGCAAAAGCCTCCGACTCGAATTCTTCCTGATTGTCAATGTCTATTATGCTTACTATCTCATGACCTCGAGAGAGAGCTATTTCCTCTATCATACGGCCCATCTTGCCGTACCCAATCAGTGCTATTTTCATACCTTTCTTAATAATTCTCGTGCAAAAGTAATGCTTTTCGCTCAAATTTGCGTACTTTTGTTTCACAAAATACGTTAACGGAGCTAAAATAAGGATGGAAAGGCTGCTGCATTATGTCTGGAAGCACAAGATGTTGCCCCTGAAAGTGCTCACCACGTCGGACGGACAAGAAATTGAAGTCATCGACCCAGGACTGCACAATCATGACCAAGGACCTGACTTTTTCAATGCCAAGATACGATTGAACGGAACGCTTTGGGCAGGAAATGTCGAGGTGCATCTACGTTCGTCGGACTGGTACAAGCACGGGCACGATAGCGACCCAGCCTACAACAGCGTTATCCTGCACGTCGTTGGAGAGATAGACGGAGAGGTTCTAACTGCTGAAGGCAAGACGTTGCCTCAAGTGCAACTCGACATTCCCCAAAAAATTCGACAAAGTTACGAGGAATTGTGCCGGACAGAGGACTATCCACGCTGTCACCGCATCATCTCTTCGATACCAACGATGAAAGTACATCAGTGGATGGATGCTTTGCTCGTGGAGCGCTTGAAGGAACGCTCCGAACTTGTAGCAGAAAGGGCTACAAGGACTTGCGGCGATTGGGAACGTGCCACGTTCGTCACGCTAAGCCGTAGCTTTGGCTTTGGTCTCAACGGTGATGCTTTCGAGCGATGGGCCATGAGAATACCTTTGCAGGCTGCAGGCAAGCACCGCGATGACCTTTTTCAGATAGAATCTCTCTTCCTTGGAATAGCTGGCCTCATTGACGAAACCCAGGCGGTGAAAAGCAGTCAGGAAGTTGAGAGGCTTCATCAGGAGTTTGCCTATCTCAAGCACAAATTCAGTTTGGGAGAAACGATGCAACGCTCCGATTGGCGTTTCCTTCGCACACGTCCCCAGAACTTCCCTTTCATGCGCATCTTGCAAATAGCAGAACTTTATCACAAGGACAAAGCACAGATGAGTAAACTATTGGAGGCTAAAGACGTAAAGGAACTGCAACAATGTCTGGAAGTAAAGGGAACTACAGCAGCCAGTCGTCGTTTGCTCATCATCAATACAGTAGTGCCCTTGCTCTTTGCCTATGGACGTCACACTGGTAATGAGGACATTTGTATGCGTGCCGTCCGGCTTTTGGAGGAATTGCCTGCAGAGAACAACTTTATCCTCCGTCAGTGGCAAGCTTGCGGACTGAAAGTCAGCACAGCAGCTGACAGCCAGGCTCTCATTCAGCTCAAACGCCAGTATTGTGACCGCATCGATTGCCTCCGCTGCCGTTTCGGATATGAATACCTAAAAGGTAATCAAATGAAAAGTTAAGAATTAAGAATTGAGGAAATGAAATATGCATACGAACTGAAGATGAAGGTGCGCGACTATGAGTGCGACCTTGAAGGGATTGTCAACAATGCCAATTATCAGCACTACATGGAGCACACACGGCATGAATTCATGCTCGAGGCAGGAATCAGTTTTGCTGAAATGAACGAGCAAGGAATTGTACCTGTTGTGGCACGTATCACGATTGCCTATAAAGTTCCTCTGCGAAGCCGAGACGAGTTTCTCTCTTGCCTTCGCATCCACCAAAATGGCATACGCTATGTTTTCCAACAAGACATATACCGATTGCCCGACATGAAGCTGGCAGCAAGGGGCACAGTCGATACCGTTTGTCTTGTAAACGGTAAGCTGAGCCGTTGCCAAGATTTGGAATCTTACCTTCAACCCTATTTTTCGGAACAATGACTGAGCAGGAGACCCTCTATATGATGGCACTGACACAAGTGCCTTCGCTCAACCTGGCCAACTTGCATGTTCTCATCGAAGAATTGGGTTCTGCAACTGCCATCTACGAGAACCGCAAGTCCATGCGAGAAGTCCTAACGGCTGCTCCGCAGAGCACTATCGATGCCATAGCTGTTATGGAGAGCCATCTGAAACGAGCCGAACAAGAGATGGCATTCTGCAAGAAGGGTGGTCTGACATGTCTGGGCATCAACGATGAAACCTATCCGCAACGCTTGCGAGACTGTGCTGATGCTCCTATCCTGCTTTACTATCGCGGGACAGCTGACCTGAATGCCCGACACGTTGTTAGCATGGTCGGGACGCGACAGATAACGGGTTACGGGAAGGACCTCTGCCGTTCCTTTGTACGCGATTTGAAGAACCTTTGTCCGGATGCGCTTGTGGTGAGCGGACTTGCCTATGGTGTAGATATCCAATGCCATCGGACAGCTTTGGAAGAAGGACTTGACACTGTTGGTGTATTGGCACATGGCTTAGACCAGATATACCCACGTCATCATCGCGACACAGCAAAGCAGATGCTGAATCAAGGAGGGTTACTTACAGAGTATATGTCGGGTACGCCTATTGACAAACGCAACTTCGTGCAACGCAATCGTATCGTAGCTGGCATAGCAGATGCTGTTATAGTAGTAGAAAGTGCGACGAAGGGCGGTTCACTCATCACGGCAGATATTGCCCTTAGTTACAACAGACAAGTTTGGGCTTTCCCCGGACGTGTTCACGACACACATTCTGCAGGCTGCAACAAGCTCATAAGTTCGAATTGTGCCTCACTCCTCACAGGGGCTGAGGACTTCTGTCTGGCGATGGGTTGGACGGACGACATCCAGCACCAGCAACAACTTTCCGAAGGCGTACAACAGGAACTCTTTGCCGACTATTCCGAGGAAGAACAGCGCATCCTGCATGCCCTTTCAGAAGAGGACAGCAAACAGATAAACATCCTTTCCGTCGAGACGAACATCCCCGTTGGGCAGCTCTCCAGCCTCCTTTTTTCGCTCGAAATGAAGGGTGCAGTGCAGATGCTCGTCGGGGGCAAGTACAAAATAAAGCGATAAACAGGACAGAAAGCAGTTTTGGGGAGCAAGATGGGGCGTTTCCCCAATCAGAAGAGGGCGAAATTACCATCTTCGAGCGAAATTTTCATGCAAAAAATTTGCAGATTCGGAAAAACTCCCTACCTTTGCAAGCGGCAACATAAAAAGACGGGAAAAGAACAAGGGTTCTGACTTGGCGGTCAGGATTCTTCTTTTTTTCGTGCTTTGCGCAGGTTCGGGCGGCTTACTTTTCCCCTGTTCCCCCGTCTTTGCCCATATATAAGATAATGTATAACTAAAACAACAATAAATGGCTTACATGACACAAAAGGGCTACGACGAGCTCGTAGCAAAACTGCAGCACATGGAGAGCATTGACCGCCCTGCCGCAAGTGCTGCCATCGCAGAGGCGCGAGACAAAGGCGACCTCTCGGAAAACGCAGAGTATGATGCCGCTAAAGAGTGGCAAGGCAAACTGGAAACAGAGATTGCCATGCTCAAGAAGACCATCATCGAGGCAAAAATTATTGACACTACGCACCTCGACACCAGCACCGTACAGATTCTTTCTACCGTCGAACTGCGCAATGTAAAAAACAAGATGACGATGAAGTACACCATTGTCAGCGCCACAGAGGCCGACCTCCGTTCTGGCAAGATCAGTGTGGAAACCCCCATCGCCAAGGGACTCCTGGGCAAGAAAGTAGGCGACATAGCAGAGATTAAAGTGCCCCAGGGCACAATCCAACTCGAAGTCATGAGCATCTCTTTTGACTAACCACTTTAACTTTTTAACTTCTCTAATTCCCCATAAAATGGCAAGCATCTTTTCCCGTATTGTAGCCGGTGAAATACCGAGTTACAAGATTGCTGAGGACGAGCGCTACTATGCCTTCCTCGACATCAGTCCCCTCCAGAAGGGACATACCCTGGTGATTCCCAAGCGTGAAGTGGATTATATCTTCGACCTCGAAGACGATGAATTGGCAGGGCTTCAAATCTTTGCCAAGAAAGTGGCTCATGCCATCAAGTGCGCCATTCCTTGCGTCAAGGTCGGCCAGTGTGTACTCGGACTGGAAGTGCCTCACGCACACATCCACCTCGTTCCTATGCAGACCGAAGCTGACATGCGCTTCAATGCACCACACCTCAAACTCACCCCAGAGGAGTTCGAGCAGATTGCCGAAAGCATCAGAAAAGAATTAAAATAATAAATTCGTAATAACGTCATAACGAGATAACGTAAAACAAGACATCATGAAAACAAGAATTATTGCAGCCGTTGCTTTGCTTTGCATCGCACTCGGCACACAGGCTCAGAAACACGAATTTGCCAACTGGAAACGCTACGCCAACGCCAACAAGGAGCTTGGTGCTCCCGCTAAGGGCGAGAAGCGCGTCGTACTGATGGGCAACTCTATCACCGATGGCTGGCCAGGCAAGAGACCCGAATTCTTCAAGGACAATAACCTTATCGGTCGTGGCATCGGCGGACAGACCAGCTATCAGTTCCTGCTCCGTTTCCGCGAAGACGTTATCAACCTCCAGCCTAAAGTCGTAGTCATCAACTACGGCACCAACGATGTTGCTGAGAACACTGGTCCATACAACGAAGACCTCACCTATGGCAATGTCCTTTCGATGGTCGAACTTGCCCGCTTCCACAAGTGTAAAGTCATCCTGACTAGTTGCCTTCCCGCTGCTGGTTTCAGTTGGCATACCAGCATCACCGATGCAATGGACAAGATTCGCAGCCTCAATGCCCGCGTCAAGGCTTACGCCGAAGCTAACAAGATTCCTTACGTTGATTACTTCTCCGCAATGGTCAACGCTGAAGGCACTGGCATGAAGCCCGAGCTGGCTCAGGACACTCCGGGCGTACACCCCAACGAAGCAGGTTATGCCATCATGGAGAGTCTCCTGCTGCCTGTCATTAAGAAACTGCGCTAAATCTCATGGCTGACAACAAGTATTGTCTCATCCTGGCTGGTGGCAACGGCAGTCGTCTTTGGCCCATCAGCCGCACCACGAAGCCCAAACAGTTCCTCGACCTCTTTGGAACAGGGCGCACATTGTTGCAGCAGACCTACGACCGCATGGCACAGTTCATCGACCCCTCGCACATCTATGTCAGCACAAATTATGACTACCTGCCCTTGGTCTATGAACAGTTGCCAGAAGTAGATGACATGCACATTCTCGAGGAACCGCTGCGCCGCGGCACACTAGCCGCTGTAGCATGGGGCTCCGTCTTCATCGCAAAGCAGGACCCACAGTCCGTGCTTTTCGTCACGCCCTCCGACCAGCTTATTCTGCGCGAAGAACAGTTCAGACAGGACGTGCTTGCCGGACTGGACTTCGTATGCCAGAACGACGGTCTGCTCGTCATGGGCATCACACCCTCACGACCCGAGACTGGCTACGGCTATATCCAGATAGACGACGAGAAGCCCCTGTCCGGCGACATCTTCTCCGTCAAGTCATTCACAGAGAAGCCCGATGCCGAGTTTGCCAACATCTTCATGCAGGAGGGCAACTTCCTTTGGAACACCGGACTGCTGTGCTTCAGCACACGGGTTATGCTCGACAACCTCTTCATGCTCGTACCCGAGTACCGAGTGGAGATACCCCGCATGATGGCAGAGGCAGAAAGCAGTAATCCGAAGCTCGTGCCCGAATTCTTCAGCGTGCTGCCAAACTACAACATGGACGTCAGCATTCTGGAACGCAGCAGCCAAGTCTATGTGCAGCGAGGTCACTTCGGGTGGGCCGACATAGGCACATGGGCCAGCATCGGAAAAGATGTACCTGGTGATGCTGAAGGCAATGTGCTGCTCAACACCGAAGCCTACCTCTACGAATGCTCCGACAATGTCATCCGCCTCCCAAAAGGCCGTACCGCCGTCATCAAGGGGCTAAACGACTACGTTGTGGCCGAAGAGGGTGAAATTCTCATGATTTGTCCGCGTCAGGACATCGCCGCCATGCGGCGCATGCACACCGACACAAAGTTTGGCTAACTAAGCGCCTCTTTCACCTGTTCCGCATCCACAAAGATACTGCGCACAGGTTTGTCGTTTCGTATAATGTCTTCCGTCCAGTTGGGTTCGTTGAAGAACTCATTTGGGTGGAAGACATGTAGTTTATAGAACTTCGTCAGGTTAAGGCGGAGCTCAGTCGTAGTGGCAGGTTTCAGCGAGAAAGGCTTGTCTTGCTTCCATGCGATGGCCTGCACACAGAGGCGCTCCAGGTCATTGACCTGCGAACGGTCGAAAGCCTCCACGAAAAGTTTGCTGTTGGGTTCTATCACCCCGCAGAAACGCAACCGCCAACTGGCCCCTTCCGCACTAAGCAGCGAGACTTGCATGTAGTAGTTGCTGTCGTTCACGAGATATGACTCGAAGCCCGTACTGGACATCTCCTTTACATCATCCGGTAGGAAAGAGAGGTAGAGATTAAGCAGTTCTCCCTCACGCCGCTCCAAAGGTTTCGGTTTGAAAGTAACTGGCTTTTCTTCCTTGGAGGGAGGCTCTTTGATTTTTGAATTTTGATTTTTGAATAGATTTTCCTCCTCGGGAGAGAGGTCGGAAGAGGGGGCTATAACAATCACATCCCTTACCTGCATCGGAATCTCGAAGCCGTCCTCATCCTCCACCAGAACGATGTTCTTACCTTGGAACCCACTCACTATGCCCCCTCCCACCTCGGAGAGAAAGCGCACCTTATCGCCTATCTTCATAATATTATATTTTTCTGCAAAGATACGAGTAAGCGAGCACAATACAAAAGAAAAAAACCTTTTTTATTTTTATTGTCGAGCATAAGTATCTTCGACTGCAAGTCAAAGTACGAGTAAGCGAGCACAATACAAAAGAAAAAACCATTTTTCAAATATTTTTTGTACTTTTGTCATTGTTTTCTCTTGTTTTGCAACCAAAGGGTATTTGATTTGGCTGTTTGAGGGTCATACAAGTGAAAAGCGAAAAACTAAAAGCGAAAAGTGCTCCGCACACAAAGAGACACGATGGATTATAACAAACAACAGTTCGAACGTCTGTTCAAGGACAACTATCCGCACATGTATAGGATGGCCTTCTCCGTTGTCGAAAATGCCGAGGATGCCAAGGATGCTGTGCATCAGGTGTTTGTCCAAATGTGGAGAGGCAAGCCGCAAGTGGCAGAGGAGAGCGTCAGGGGCTATCTGCTGGCTGCCACGAGGAACCAATGCCTGCACATCCTGCGAAGCAAGCAGTTGCAACGACGGCTGAAAGAGGAGCTTCAACGAGAGACAGACGAGCAGAGAGACGAGGAGCGCGAAGAGCTCTTGCAACATCTGCAGCAAGTTATCGAGGACAACCTCACGGAACAAGACCGCCGTGTGCTCAAGCTGCACTATGAGGACGAGATGACCTACGCGGAGACTGCCTCTGCACTTGGCATCAGCTCATCGGCAGTCAACAAGCACATCACACGCTCCTTGGTAAAAATCAGACAAACCCTTAAAATTGCAAAGTAACATGAAGGCTGAAGATATTGACAAGAGAATCGGTATGCCCAACGTGGACGAGGAATGGGCACGCTTCGAGCATGAAGTCATTGACAAAAAGACAAAAGCAGGCAAGAATCTTTGGCTTTGGGGCCTTTCCATTGCAGCCTCCATCATTATCGTAGCTGGCTTCTTCCTGCCTCATTACGATTTCAAGGAGCAAGAACAGCTTCTGGCAGAGCAGGAAGTTCCGCTTGCACCTGAGATGATAGTCGAAGAACCAGTTGATACAACAAACATTGTAGAGAAACAAATCATAGAGCCTCGAACGAGACTTACCCAAACAGAAGTTCTCCGTTCACCAAAAACCCAGAATAAAGGTACGGAGCAAGATTGGAATAAAGAGGTTAATAAATCCTTGCAAGAACAGATTGCCTGCCTGGGAACTTCGCCCAATGAGCCAGAGTTAAAGGGCGTAATTGCAGGACTGGAAGCCATTAATCCGAATTACAACGACTCCATACTCGTCCTGCTCGATGGCGAGCGGCTCCCCGACTCCCTATGCACTCGATACTTCGTGCGCCGTGGCATCCATCCTTACCTGGCAAAGCAGGGGCTTCTGGTAGATGACATCGTTCGCCTGAACGAAGACAATGTGACCCTGCAAGGCGATGATCAGATGAAGCAACGGTATTCGGAGTACGTCGAACGGTATGGCGAACTGGCCAGACATGGTGTAGCAGAAATTACATCCGCTAACGATAGTGCAAACGAAGTGTTCATCCTTCAGCATCCTGAGCTGATGAAAACCTTCCGCCGTGTCGAGGGCTTCGTGGTGGAGGAAGTAACCAACGAGCCGCTTGAATCTACTATTGTTCATTATCGTAGTTATGTTACCACAGCAGACTCTATCGGGCATTTTGTACTTTGGGTGCCTAAATCCGCTGATACGCTTTATGCAAAATGTATAGGATGCCGAGAGGCGCTTTTCCAACCAGCCGATACAACTATCACCATCCGCCTACATGATAATGTTAAAAAGGAGGATTTGTTTAAAAAGGTTAACCAACCCTTGCAAGAACAGATTGCTAATCTAACCATCGTTCCCACTTCGGCAGGCTTGGGTTCAGGCAACACCTTGCGACTTATAGGAACAGGTGACAGGCCAAGCGACAAGGACAGGATTGACTCGACGCTTATCCTAGTCAATGGCGAGCCGTTGCCCAATTCACTGAAGTGGCAGGTCTTGGGCGAATCCCCCGACGACATGGACACATACATATATCGATACTTTTATCGGCAGCACCAGATGCTCGACCTTATGTATGTCCACAAAGACTCTGAGTTTACAGAGCAGTACGGAGGGCGTGCAAAGTATGGCGTGATCGAATTAAAGACCGTGCCCGATATGCTTTGCGATGATTACATCAAGGCTCACCCGAAAATGAAGAAGAAGTATCATCGCATAGAAGGTTATGTCGTGAACAATGTAGGCAAGCCTTTGACGGAGGCTTGGGTGCATATCAAAAGGGAACTCGCTACGCTAAAGAAACATCCCGAATTGGACTTGGCAGGTGCTGCTACCGACTCCACAGGACATTACGTCCTTTGGCTTCCCAACGACACGGAAGTCACGCTTTGTGCCAAACAATCCGGCTACAAATCCGTCGAATTCTCGCCCTCCGACAAGACGCTTGTCATACATCTCGAGCCAGGCACAAGCATGCGACTACGCGGCACTCAGTCAAGATGAGCTTCACTTACATTGGCTGTAATTCTGTCGTCGTCGAGCCAACCAAATCTCAGACTCCGCTAGCCGTAATACTGCAAGGAACAACTCTGCGCAAAACTACCCTAAATGCACGATTCACAATATACTTAACGGTATTTAGGGTATTTTCTTGGAATATAACACTAAAAGAGTTATCTTTGTACCCAGAATCACTAAAACCATGCACAGAACGCTGTTTTTCTTCCTCTTGTTGTTGCTCGCTATCTCCGCGACGGCACAGGAGCTGATGCTGCAGGGACGCGTGGTGGATGACGAGACGGGCGAACCGTTGCCATACGCCTCTATCTATGTGGATGCAGGACGGGGCACGCTGACCAATACCGATGGCGACTTCCATCTGTCTGTCTCCAGCCAGGACGTCTTGCAGGTTAGCTACGTGGGATACGAGAAACTGAGAATTAAAGCTGGGGAAGTGACACGGGTTGTCAGGCTGAAACCCTTCAAACAGCAACTGAGGGAAGTCGTGGTGATACCTGTAGATGAATGGGCCATCGTGAAGCAGGTAATTAATAACTTGAAGAAAGATTTCTCGAAACACAAGAACGACAGGCAGGGGTATTTCATGCGTACCCTGATGAAGAACAGGAAAGACAGTTATCTGGTGGAGAGTTTCATGGCTGCGGGGTCGGCCGTCAACCTGCGCGAGGAAGAGACGTTCAGCGGAATATACGGCAAAAACGCTGCGGGGGATTCAAGCAGGATGGGACTGGGATTCACCAACATCCAACACATCACGGAGATTGCACCACGCACCTCTTCCTGCTTGTACTGGAGGGAAGCCATCAAACCCCTCCAGAGTGTGGCTACTGCAAAGAAATACTACGATGTGGAGGTGGAGACGCTGTCCGGAAGTGAGGAGGAAAAGCTGTACCGTATCCATTTCCGGTGGAAGAAACGCAAGAAGGGCCAAAAGGAAACCAGCGACGAGCTTTCGATGGTTCCGGGAAACAGGCGCTATCTGACGGGGACTGCCTTTGTGGATGCCAAGACACTAAAACTGCTCCGCTTCGAGGGCGAGGTGGGCAATGCCTATCTGACGTATAACTACTTCATACGACAGGCCAACGCCATCAAGTTCCAAATAGGCTACGACTATTCCCACGGCTTTGCGGCGGTGAACAACCTGGCCATTGAAGGCGGAAACGACTTGATGCAATATAAGGTGCTGATGTTTGGCATCGGAGCCGACAGTCTCGTTGCTGCCGGGGGTGGCTATACGGACAATAACATCCTCGAAGCCGTGAAGAATGCGGGCTACAATGCTGCGCTTTGGGACAAATACGACATCGTGAAGCGCACGAAGGAGGAGGAGAGTGTGGCTTTCGGGACTGCCTCCGACCCCTCGGACGTTCCCACCATCGAAAGCGGGGAACCCCTTCCCTTCATAGAAAACGAAACAGCATCCAACGGTCCTGCGGATGTCCTCGAGAATGTGCCTGCAAAGAAAGTCTTCCATTTTTCCGAGGCATTCCGTCCCGTCCTGGAACGTCTCTCGGCTTTCGGCAATACCATTCCGCAAGAGAAAGTCTTCGTCCACATGGACAACACAAGCTATCAGCTGGGCGACACCATCTGGTTCACGGCTTACACACGGCAGACCAATACTGGCAGGCCTTCGGACGTGAGCGGGGTGCTCTATGTGGAGCTCTACGGGCAGGAGGGCTACATGATAGAGCGCAAACTCATCCAGATGAAGGGGGGACGGGGCAGCGGTTTCTTTGCCCTGACGAAGCAAATCCAGTATGCCGGCTTCTACGAACTGAGAGCCTATACACGTTGGCAGCTGAACTGGGGACTCTTCGAGCACAAGCATACGGACAAGCTCTATTTTGCCACCAAGCGACAGGAGAAAGAGTACTACAGAGACTATGAGAAGCTATACAGCCGCGTGTTCCCCGTCTATGATAAGCCCATAGAACCAGGAGAATTCAACCACGACATGACTCTGAGAGCTATGCGCAGGCTCTACAAGAGCGATTCTGAGAGAAGTGAAATCACGCTTTCGCTCTATCCCGAAGGCGGCAACCTGGTGGCAGGACAGCCTTGCAGAATCGCTTTCGAGGCGGCTTGGAACAATGGGGAATGGGCTGAAGGCAAGCTGATATACGGAAATGATTCGGCAAAGGTTCAGAACCGAGGCCGGGGACTCTTCGAAATCACTCCGCAGAAAGGAATGGAGCAGGATGTGCGCTTCGTGACAGAAGATGGCCAAACAGCCAAAGCAAAACTGCCGAAAGCGGAGCAGACTGGCGTCTCGCTACACTTGGAACAAGGCTCTGACAGTTGGGTCTCCCACATATACAACTCCGCTGACCTCCCGACCGACAGCCTGGCTCTGAGCCTTATGCACGAAGGCAGGCTGGTGGATTGGCAACTGGTGGCAGAGTTGGCAGAAACGGAGAGAGGTCGCCTCTATAACATAAACGACACGCTTTTGGCTGAGGCAGGCGTCTATCAGCTGACCGTCTTCGATACTCAGGGCCGCGTCTATGCCGACCGTCTCTTCTTTGCGAGAGGCAAAGAGGGGTTGGGACCAACGTTAAACATTGAGGGACTGAAGGATGAATACCAGCCATTCGAGAAGGTGGAGTTGAAAGTAACCCCCTCCCGACTCTCCCAAGGGGGAGAGAAAGAGGTCTCCCCTCGGAACTGGCGAGGGGCTGTTTCCCTTTCCGTCAGGGATGACATGCGGCGGGACTTCCTTTATGACGATGGTAACATCCTGACCGAGATGCTCCTGTCGAGCGAGATTCGTGGTTTCGTACCTCAGCCTGGTTGGTACTTTGAAAAGGATGACCAGGAACACCGACAGGCTCTGGACCTACTGATGATGACGCAGGGCTGGCGGCGCTTTAACTGGCGCAGTATGGCGGTCAAAGGAACCTGGGATTTGGTGCAGCCGGCAGAAAAGGCTCCCATCCTGATGGGCAGTACCTATATGAACGTCAGAACTGACGATATGTACAACGACGAGGTGGACACAGAGCAAGGGAACGACCTCTACAACAATACCGATGATGACAAACAGTCCGACCTCAACGAAGGGAAAAGCCGGAAAAGCGCTGAGCAAAGAGACCGCGATGAGATGGAATACAAGAGGGCTGTCAACGAGGAGGAGCAAAACCAAACAGACCGGAAGGAGTTGAAGGTCCATGCGGAATTTATAGCAGTCGATGCTGAAACTTCCTTTACAGGTGAAGTCGAGACCACTTCGGGCGCATTCCGCATACAGTTGCCTCCCTTCTACGGCCCTTCGGTGCTCTTCATCAGCGTTGCCGACACCACGAAGTGGAAGAAGGACAAGCCCTACACCTGGATACAAGCAGAACCCGACGATGAGGAAACAGACTATATGTACCTGCCTGCTAACAAGAAGCTAAGGCGGAGAATCTTTGTTGAGCCAGCCGATTATCTGGGGCGGATATGCTGGCCCTACCCAAGGTTTGTGAAGCCCTATTCGTTCTATCAGAACAACCTGGCCCCAGACCTTTCCAACAAGGACGCAGGAAATGGTCAATGGTCAAAGGTTAATGGCGAAACCCTCATGCGCGAAGTGACCGTAAAGTCCAGGCGGAACAGCCTCCGCAGGTTCGACGACACTTGGCCCATCTTCTCCATAGATGCATTGGAGGCGAATAATATAGCAACGGATTATGGCCTGGGCTTTATGAAAGTAATGGTAGGGGACTACGGCGTAGGTGCTCCAAAATCTAAAGCCCTCGATGGAGAAAAAGGAGGAGAAGAGCCAACCTTCGAGACACGTTACGGCTATGGAAGGACACGCCGGATGCTGATGGAGAATGAGATTCCCGCAGATTCCATCTATGCAAGGAAGTATCTTAAATCAGGCTCATTCGTGCTTACTACTACGGAAACACATGGAGGTTCAGATGAGTTCTTCCAACTTTCCCCGGGAGAATCCATGGAGTATAGAGGAACCGGAGTGTGGGACAAGTATGTACTTTATTCCGACTATAGCCCGCGAATGGAGGGTAACAAACAATATTATGGGGCAAACGAGCCAAAGACAAAACTGGTGATGTACCCCTTCCCGGACGGTTCCCGGCGCATCACCTACAGAGACCGCCGTTACATCCTCGAAGGCTTTGCCTATCCTGCTGAGTTCTATTCTCCCGACTACAGTAAAACAGAACTTCCCAAAGATGGCTCTGGGAAGTCTGACTATCGCCGCACCCTCTACTGGAACCCCAATCTCCAGTTAGATGAAAAGGGCGAGGCCAATATTACGTTCTATAACAGCAGCCGTCAATCAAGCCTCTCCGTCGAGGCAGAAGGACAATCCTCCGACGGCACTCTGCTTTGGGGAAATTGAAAGATCAGAGCTCAGCGTCGCTGCACTGGAAGGTGGTGCCCTTGGTGATGTCGCCTGTTTGGAGACCGAGCTTGAGCCACTTCATGCGCTGCTTGCTGGTGCCGTGAGTAAAGGTCTCGGGCTGAGAATAGCCGCGTGCCTTCTCTTGCAGATAGTTGTCACCGATGACCTGAGCACAGCGAATAGCTTCCTCCAAATCGCCATCTTCAATGCTCCCGAACATCTTGTTGTCGTGATAAGCCCAAACACCTGCATAGAAATCGGCAAGGAGTTCAAGGCGCACGCTCAACTTATTGGCATCTTTCTCATTAAGTTTCGACATCTGCTGGTGCACCTTGCCAAGTGTGCCCAAGAGGTATTCCACATGATGCCCCACTTCATGGGCGATTACGTATGCATAGGCAAAGTCTCCGTCGGCCCCCAACTGCTGCTTCATGGAGGAGAAGAAGGAAAGGTCGATGTAGAGGCACTGGTCGGCAGAGCAATAGAAGGGCCCCATGCTTGACTGTCCGTTACCACAACCAGTCTGTACGCTACCCGTATAGAGCACCATCTTAGGAGCCTCGTAGGTCCTGCCAATCTTCTTGAACTCTTCTGTCCAGACATCTTCTGTGCCTGCAAGGATTTGTTTCGAGAACTTGGCCAATTCCTGTTCCTCTTCAGTAAATTCCCTGCCACCTTCGGCCTGCTCCGTGACATTGCCGCTCAGCATGCCAGTGTTACTGATTACATTCGTGAAGACATCGCCCAGGTTACCGCCTGAAACCAATGTAATCAATGCTACGATAATGATGCCAACGATACCCATACCG
>JAGCNQ010000059.1 GCA_017645845.1 Bacteroidaceae bacterium | reverse complement strand
AGTGGTACGTCTTCTATCATCGTCCTCCGCGTGGCTTTGCCAATGCCCGTCAGGCAATGGTGGCTCCCGTGAAGATAGAATGGGATAAGAAACCTGTTGCCAAGGGCGGTCAGGTGCGCATCACTGGTTACGACCCCTTTGCCAAGAACAACGAGTGGACAGCCAAAGTCTCTGACGGAAATGAATATACAGGTGCTGAGGTAACCAGCGAGGGCTTCCAGATTTTCGGTCTTCCTCCTTATCAATACTACAGCGCTGGTATCGCTTGTTATATGGCTGGTCCCGGTAGCAATGAGTGGCTGCAGGACAACCACGATGTATGGAACAACTCGATGGACCTAGCAGGGATTAAGAACGGAGGCATCATCGGCTACAAGTACTTCGGCTTTGGTGGACTTGCCAAGAGCACCAAGGGACTGCCTGCTTTCGAAGGAACCAAACAGGGCGACGATACACGTCTCAATCTGCTCCTGACGCCAAGCGGTCGCGGTGCTTTCAGCATTCATGTGCGTCTTGATGATCCTTTGAAGGGCAAAGAGTTAGGTGTCATTTCCGTTCCTGCCGAGGCAGCGAAGGAGCCTATGACTTGCACTCTCAAGGCGGATGGTGTAGAAGGTCTGACAGGGAAACATGCCGTTTACCTCGTTGTGGAAGGTCCTGACGTTGAAGAACCTCAGCAGCAGAGGCAGTTTGGCCGTCGCCAAGGTCCACAGCGCCCTCAGGGACTCTTTGACCTCCACGGTATAGGTTTCACAAAGGGCGGAGTTTGGAAGACGCCTGTGGTTCTGCAGGTCACCATCACTGTTGATGGCCAGCGTCTCGTCCTCCCATCAACGCCCATCTATAGCAGTAATGCCAACGGCTACACAGATGCCACACACTACCAAGTGTATGCTCCTCTGAAGGACAAGTCCGAGGTAAAAGCAACGTCGAACAACCCTGAAGTGAAGTTCAAGGTCAGCCCTGTCACCGACGGCCGCGCTACCATCCGTGCCACCTATAAGGGGAAAGAAAAGGTATTCCTTATTAACTAAGTTCTCCGCACATCCCCAAAAAGAAAGGCGCCATTCTATACCGAAGACTGGCGCCTTTCTTTAATTGGGTATTCAATACATGTTGACGATGGCTTCGTAGAGCTCTTGCTTGCCGCTGGTTTGAGCGGGCTCGCCAACCTTCTTGCCGTATTCGTAAGCCTCTTCGAGAGTCATCTTGCCTTGCTCGAACTTCTTGCCCTTGCCCTTGTCGAAGCTTGCGTAGCGCTCCTTGACCATAGCTGGGATGGGTGACTTCTTGATGATGTCGGCAGCGCTGAGCAGAGCATGAGCCATTGCATCCATTGCTGCGATGTGAGCGATGAAGATGTCCTCCAGGTCGGTACTATTGCGACGCGTCTTGGCATCGAAGTTGGTGCCGCCGTCCTTGAAGCCGCCGCCGCGAATGATTTGCATCATGGCTTGCGTCAGTTCGAAGTGGTCGATGGGGAACTGGTCAGTGTCCCAGCCGTTCTGATAGTCACCACTGTTGGAATCGATGCTGCCCAGCATGCCAGCATCCACAGCGCAAGCCAGTTCGTGCTCGAAGGTGTGACCGGCAAGCGTTGCGTGGTTCACTTCGATGTTCACCTTGAAGTCCTTGTCGAGTTTGTGTGCCTTGAGGAAACCGATAACGGTTTCTGTATCAACGTCATACTGGTGCTTGGAAGGTTCCATTGGCTTGGGCTCGATGAGGAAAGTGCCCTTGAAACCCTTGGCACGAGCATAGTCGCGAGCCATTGTCAGCATGGTGGCCATGTGCTCTTTTTCACGCTTCATATCGGTATTTAGGAGACTCATGTAACCCTCGCGACCACCCCAGAAAACGTAGTTGGTTCCGCCTAGTTCGATGGTAGCATCGATGGCATTCTTAATCTGTACGATAGCACGGGCCACAACGTCGAAGTCAGGATTGGTGCTGGCGCCGTTCATGTAACGTTTGTTGCTAAAGACGTTGGCTGTGCCCCAAAGGAGCTTGATGCCTGTCTCGTCCTGCTTTTGCTTAAGGTAAGCAACCACTTCCTTCAGGTTCTTCTCGTACTCCTCGACGGTAGCTGCCTCTGCTACGAGGTCCACATCGTGGAAGCAATAGTAGTCAATGCCGAGTTTTTGCATGATTTCAAAGCCTGCATCGGCCTTGTCTTTAGCTGCTTTAACGGGATCTTTGGCTTTGTTCCATGGGAATGTCTTCGTGCCAGGACCAAATTGGTCGCCTCCTTCTGCACAAAGGGTGTGCCACCAGCACATAGCAAATTTGAACCAATCGCTCATCTTTTTGCCCATGACCACTTTGTCACGGTCATAGTAGCGATAAGCCAACGGATTTTTACTCTCCACGCCTTCGAACTTGATGGCGGGAATCTCAGGAAAAAACTGTTTCATAGAATAGGTTATTAATTATTGTTAATTGGTTGTTGTGTTTAGGGGAGATATGTGAGCCAACGCTTATATGCCTCTTTATAGGCGGGTTGGTCTTTGGCTACAGGTTCTATGACTTGCAATTTATTTAGAGAAGCGAAGGCTTCTTTGTTATCGGCATAAATGCCTGCTCCGATGCCTGCACCGCGGGCAGCACCTACGCTGCCGTCGGTGTCGCACAGCTCGATGGTGGCACCTGTTACACCAGCCAATGTGTTGCGGAAAATGGGACTAAGGAACATATTGGCCTTTCCGGCGCGGATGGTCTTCAGGCTCATGCCCATTTGTTGCATTACCTCCATACCGTAGGCAAAACTGAAGACGATGCCCTCTTGGGCAGCACGAAGGAGATGAGCCTGCGTATGGGTATTGAAGTTGATGCCGTGTATGCTGGCACCCACCTCCTTGTTGCAGAGCACGCGCTCAGCACCGTTGCCGAAGGGTAGGATAGATAGGCCATCGGCACCAATGGGAGCCTGAGCTGCCAAGTCGTTCATCTCGGCATAAGACCCCTCCACATTCCCCCCGAGGGGGGATGCAACGATACGGCGCATCCAAGAGTTAAGGATTCCTGTACCATTGATGCAAAGCAGTACTCCAAGTCTGGTATCTGCACCATGATTTACATGGGCAAAGGTATTGACACGACTTTTGGGGTCGTAAGCCACATTGCCCAGCACACCATATACAACGCCCGAAGTACCTGCCGTAGTGGCAGCTTCGCCTGGTTCAAAGACATTGAGCGAGAGGGCATTGTTGGGTTGGTCGCCGGCACGATAGGTGATGGGCGTACCTGCTTGCAAGCCAAGCTCTGCAGCTGCTGCGGCACCCACTTCACCCTGAACACCGAAGGTCGGTACGATGTCTGCCAGCATCTCGGCAGGGATGCCGTAGTAATCCAACAGGAACTGAGCAGGTTGGTTCTCCTTGAAGTCCCACATCATGCCTTCGGAGAGACCGCTCACCGTAGTGGCAGGCGTTCCCGAAAGACGTGTGGCAATATAGTCTCCAGGCAGCATTACCTTATATATACGGTTGAAAACATCGGGCTCGTTCTCCCGTACCCAAGCCAGTTTGGCTGCCGTGAAGTTACCCGGTGAGTTCAGCAGATGGCTCAGACACCGCTCACTGCCCAGTGTATCAAAAGCTTTCTGACCATAAGGCACAGCACGCGAGTCGCACCAGATGATTGCATCGCGCAGTGGCTTCAGGTCCTTATCCACACACACCAGACCATGCATTTGATAAGAGATACCGATGGCTTTCACTTCGTCTTTGGCAGCACCGCTTTGTGCCAACACGTCTGCAGTTGCGGACTTCAGATAGTCCCACCAGGCATTAGGGTCCTGCTCTGCCCAACCTGGGCGAATAGCCTTGATGGGTGCTTCTGTTTTAGGATAGAAGGCCGATGCCACGCAGGCTCCGCTCTCCACCTCCACCAGGGAGGCCTTGACGCTGGAACTGCCCACATCGTAGCCTAAAAGATAGTTTCTGTTCATTTTATATTTATTTTTTCACCTTTTCAATTTTCAACCTTTCCTGTTTTTCCACAGCGCACTCATCTCCTCCAGCGTCTTGCCCTTAGTCTCGGGAACCAGTCGCCATACGAAGAGGGCAGCCAGCAGACAAAGGATGCCATAGAGACCGTAAGTAAACCAATGGCCGAAATCATCGCCCTCCGTCAGGTGCATGTTAAACATGGGTACGAATGAGCTGGAGACGATGAAGTTGCTGATCCATTGTGCTGCCACAGCGATGGCAACAGCAGCACCACGAATGGTATTTGGGAATATCTCGGCAATGAGCACCCAGCAGATGGGGCCCCACGAGAACATGAAGCAGGCAGCATAGAGCATGAGGCTCACACAGGTCACAGCCTCCAGTCCAGCGTGGCCGAAGGTGGCGGCAACACCAAGGGCACCTATCGCCATTCCGATAGAGCCGCTGATGAGCAAAGGCTTGCGTCCCAGCTTCTCCACCGTGAAGATGGCCACCAGGGTGAACATGATGTTGATGAATCCCATGATTACGGTTACCATCATGGGGTCCTGCATACCCATGTCACCGAAGGTTCGGGGGGCATAGTACAGAACAGCATTGATGCCCACAGCCTGCTGGAATACGCTCAGCATTATGCCCACGAAGATACACATCCAACCGTAGGTCATAAGCTTCTCCGTCTTCACTACCAACGAGTCTTTGATTTCCGGAAGGATAATAGCAGCCTTATCTGTGCCATTTATCCTGGAAAGGACGTCGAAAGCCGCTTCGTTCTTGCCCACGGAGACAAGATAGCGCGGCGTCTCAGGAACGAAACAGATAAGCAGGGCGAAGAGTCCGGCAGGTATGGCCTCGCTGCCGAACATATAGCGCCAACCTGTGGTGACGGTCCATTGTGCTGCAGGATTGATGGCAGCGATGCCTTTCCCCATCTCTTCCACAAGGGGTTGGATATGGTCGCCCAGGATGAAGAAATTCACAAAATAGACAACCAACTGACCGAAGATAATGGCGAACTGGTTCCATGATACGAGCATTCCTCTTATCTTATAAGGCGCTACCTCGCCGATGTATATCGGGCAAATGGCCGAGGCCAGACCAACGCCAATGCCGCCTATGATGCGGTAGATGTTGAACACGACAAGCAGTGTGGCACAGGGAACTCCGTGCTTGAAGAACAGGAACTCAGGTTCCATCGAGCCCAAAGCCGAGATGAAGAACAACAGGCCTGCGATGATGAGTGACTTCTTACGACCCAGGTTCGTGGCCAGAAAACCTGACAATGCCGAACCGATGATACAACCAATCAATGCACTGGCCGAGGTAAAACCGTGCCAAATGTCGGTGTACTGGAAATCATCAGCTTCCATGAAAAAGGCTTGCAGACCCTTCTCAGCACCTGAGATAACGGCTGTGTCATAACCAAAGAGAAGACCGCCCAAAACGGCCACAAGAACGATGGAGAACAAGTAGGCTTTACTGCCCGATTGTTTAGTCTGATTCATGTGAGTTATAGATATTTTATAGAATTTTCCGTACAAAGGTACGAATAAGCGAGAGAAAAAACAAATTTTTTATTGAATCCCTGCACTGCTTAGCTTTTTTTTCCTATCTTTGCAAAAAATTTAATACATATAGGAACATAAATTCAGTAGCAAATGAAAAGATTTGTACTTCTTTTGGTAATGGCTCTTGCCTATTCCATGATTCCTGTTCAAGCTCAATTGCCAGCCGTTACCCTAAAAAGCATGGATGGTGTAGAGGTGCGTACCGATACCCTTTCAAACGGAGGCAAACCGTTCATTATCGACTTCTTTGCCACCTGGTGTAAGCCTTGTAATCGCGAACTGGATGCCATCAGTGAGATTTATGAGGAGTGGCAGGAAGAGACAGGCGTGAAAATCATTGCTGTGAGTATTGACCAGGCTCAGAACATCAACAAGGTGAAGCCCCTGGTGAACAATCACAATTGGGAATACGAAATCCTGCTTGACCCGAACAGCGAGTTCTTGCGCGCTCTAAGTGGACAGATGATTCCCTACACACTGATTGTCAATGGGAAGGGAGAAATTGTATATAAGCACAGCGGCTACACCGATGGTGCTGAGACAGAACTGATAGAGAAGGTTAAAGAACTGCTGAAAGAGCAATAAACATCGAAATGAGGACTTTTACATTCCTTTTTGCATGTTGCTGTGCTCTTTCTGCTTCTGCTCAACTTAGTTGGAAAGGCATCACTCTATCGGGCAGCATACAGAGCGATATGCTGATTCCTCGTCACGACAAGGAAACCGGAGCCGAGAAGACAGGCGATTTCCTGACCAACACATACGCCGACCTGATGCTGCAAAGCAAGTATGTCGATGCTGGCGTTCGCTTGGAGTTTATGGAATATCCCTTGCCTGGCTTCGAGACGGATTTCGAAGGGTGGGGTGTTCCGCATTTCTGGGTAAAAGGTAGAGTGGGGAAGTTTGAATTGACGGGCGGCACGTTCTACGAGCAGTTCGGTTCGGGCTTCATCCTCCGCACCTACGAGGAGCGTTCCTTGGGTATTGATAACTCCCTGTTGGGAGGCCGTGTTGTGGCGAAGCCGTTTAAGGGTGTTACCTTGAAGGCTCTATCTGGCGTGCAACGCCGCTATTGGGAATGGAATAAGTCTCTCATCAGCGGAGCCGATGCCGAGATGCATTTCGACGAATGGTTCCCCCGTATGCAACAATTGGACACAAGGCTGATGATGGGCTTCTCGTGGGTAAACAAATATGAGAAAAAGGAAGAAATCTATGCCGACCCCACCCACAGATACAACCTTCCCAAGTTCGTGAATGCTTGGGATTGCAGGGTTGGTGTGGACAAAGGCCCTTGGAACTTTCTGGCGGAATATGCAGAGAAGACACAAGATCCATCCTTTGACAACGGATATAACTACGATAAGGGGTACGCTTCCATGCTTTCTGGCTCTTATTCAAAGAAAGGTTTGAGCCTGCTGCTTCAGGTAAAGAGGAGCGAGAATATGTCGTTCCGCAGCAAACGCTCGCAGCTGGGCACTTCTTCCTTCATCAACCACCTGCCCGCTTTTACGCAAGACCAAACATACGCCTTGGCAGCGCTCTATCCATACGCCACTCAGTTGGCGGATGGTGAAATGGCTTATCAGGCGGAGGGCGGCTATAACTTCAAGAAGAAAACGTTGTTAGGCGGCAAGTACGGCATGAACGTGAAGGTTAACTTCTCGCACGTCAGATGGGAGGGAACTGTCAACTATCAAGATTTAGATGTGCAGTTGTCCAGGAAGCTGAGCAAGAGCTTCAAACTCAGTTTGATGTATATGAACCAGCGGTACAACCAGACCGTCGTCGAGGGACACGGAGACATGATTAATAGCAATATCTTTATTGTCGACGGCAAGTACCAGTTCTCGCCCAAGGTGACCCTTCGCGGCGAACTGCAATACCTGACAACCAGGGAAGACCAGGGCGATTGGGCATACGGACTCTTGGAACTGTCGTTGGTGCCGCACTGGATGTTTACCGTCAGCGATATGTGGAACTGCGGCGAGACGAACCTGCACTACTATCAGGGACTTGTCACCTATAACATCGGTCAGCACCGCATACAGGGCGGCTATGGACGCACTCGTGCAGGTTACAACTGCTCGGGCGGTGTATGCCGTTATGTGCCGGCTTCAACAGGATGGTCCATTTCGTATAACTATAATTTCTGACACAGAACGTAAGATGTGGAGCTGGACTATGAACTATAAACTATGGACTATAATAAGTAGCATCTGCCTGTTGCTGGTCGGCTGTGACTATATCTCGGAGGAAGAGCGTCTGATATACGAGAAGCCCGAACCAGCCCGGCGAGTTGTGTTGCTCGAGGACTTCACAGGGCAAAGGTGCACGAATTGTCCCACGGCAACCGATATTATCGACCAACTGCAAGAGACATACGGCGATGCTTTGGTGGCTGTGGGTATTCACGGCGGTCCTTTGGCCTTTGCCGGCAATGCCAAAGTGGTCGGCCTAAAGACAGAGACGGGTGATGAGTATTACAATCATTGGAAACTGGAGTACCAACCCGTTGGACTGATAAACAGACACGGAGCTGTCAATTACTCCGAATGGGCTACCATCGTGAAGGAGGAAATCGCGAAGCCAGCACCTCTGCATATGGAGGGATTCGCTGTCCTTGAAGACAATGTCATCAGCATTCAGGTTGATGCCACAGGAACCGATGGAACTGTTACAGGCAAGCTGCAGGTATGGCTCTTGGAAGACAGCATAAAGACCCTTCAGTTGATGCCGGACGGCTCTGCCAATCAGGAGTATATCCATAACCACGTGTTCCGAACTGCTGTCAATGGCACTTGGGGAGAAGACTTTAGTATCAAAGAAGGAGAACTCGGACAGCGAATCATGGAGCAGACCTTGGAACCGAACTGGAATCCGGAGCAGTTGAGTATCGTTGCCTTTGTTTATAACGACAGCGGCGTACAACAGGCCACAAAGATGAAAGT